>URJF01000076.1 GCA_900548085.1 uncultured Oscillospiraceae bacterium
AGTGCTTTCGTTCTTAGGCATTGAGTATAAGGGATATATGTATTCCTATTTTATTTCGGCAGTTATCGGCTACGCAGCAGCCTATGTAATGAACAGAAAACTGACATTTAAGGCTGACGCTAATCCTGTACTGTCTACGATTATTTATGCAGTGATGGTTATTCTTACTATCATATTCAACACCTGGTTTGGATCTTATTTGGGTACTCTTATCCAAAACAGCGGTCACGACAGTGTTTTTATTGTCCTTTTAACAAAAGTTGTGGTTATGACTGTACCTACTTTGTGGACTTATCCTATGAATAGATTTGTTATCCATCGCAAAAAGAAGCCGGAGATTTCTCGGCCTACAGAGGTAACAGAAGAAATTGCCGCATAACAGATTCCAAATTGTTCAGTAATCTGTTATAATATGATTATCTTATTGAAAGGCAATTTTTAATTATGAACAATGAAATTCAAATGGTAGCGGCTGATTTAGATGGAACTCTACTCACCGACGAGTCAGAACTAAGCACAAAAAATTCCTGTGCAATCAAAGCAATTTCTGCCGCCGGATGCGAGTTTGCCATAGTAACCGGCAGAACATATTTTGAAATTCCGGAGGAACTCAGAGCACTTAAAGAAATAAAATATGTTATCTATTCCGACGGTGCAGTGATTTATGATAAAACAAGCGACAATATATTGCACACTGAGTACATTCCCCAGGAGACTGCTCGCATAGTATTTGACATTTTGAAGAAAAATAACGGACTCATCGAGCTGTACGAGGATAAGACGGTTAAGACTGACGAAATCAATTTAGCCGAAAATCTTTTTGTAGGCTATGGAGTAGACCCGTATTATATACCTGTTATTTTCAAAACAAGAAAGGGCGTAAAGGATTTGGATTCCTCTCTGTCACAATATGACAAAATTGAGTTGTTTAATTGTTTCTTCAAAACAGAGACTGACAGGCAGAACTGTTGGCAGGAGCTTAGTTCAGTGCAGGGCATTGAGTTCACTACTTCTATGGAGAATAATATCGAGATTATGAGCAGCAAAGCCACAAAGGGCAATGCACTGAGAGAGCTTTGTTCAATTACCGGCATTGATATAAATAATGTTGTTGCCATAGGTGACAGTGCAAATGATATTCCTATGCTGTTAGAAGTAGGTCATCCGCTTGTACCCGCTAACGCAAAGGACGAAATAAAAAAGTATGCCGATGAGGTTATTTGCTCTAATAATGACGGCATAGCTGATTATGTAAAGGATAAGTATTTTTGATGAACGGAAAGATACATTTTTTGAATACAGGATATTCCGACTGCATTATTTTGGAGAGTAACGGACATATCGCAATGGTAGATGCTGCCGAGGATACTGAATATCCGGTAGATAAGCCTAACTTAAAGCTCCCGGGATACGAGGAAACCGTCGTTAACTATCTTAAGAAACATTTTGCCGATGAGCAGGGTAAGGTACATATTGATTTTGTACTCGGTACACATTGTCACTCCGACCATATTGGTGGATTTGATACTGTCATCAATGATGCAGATATTATTGTGGATACCGCATACCTAAAACCCTATCACGAGGAGGACATATTTGTTTATGAGGTTCAGCGCTGGGATAATAAAGAAGTATATACCCAGATGCTTGATGCAATAAAAAAGAACAACGTTCGCCTTGTAGAAGAATTTGACAGAGAACAAGTCAAGCTTGGCGACTTTACTGTTACTTTTTATAACGGCACATACAAAAAACATTCAAAAACATTTGGTGAAAACATAAATTCGGTTGTCACTCTTATAGAAATAGGGGACAAAAAGGTTCTCCTTGCTGGTGATTTTAATGATAAAGACGGCGATGAAAAGAAGCTGTCAAAGATTTTGCCGAATGTAGATATACTGAAAGTAGCCCATCACGGCTATCCCTATTCAACTACAGTACGATGGCTAAAGGCTCTAAAGCCAAAATATGCTGTTGTCTGCAACTACTACCAAAGGATTTATCCTCAGGTATGGCTTAGACTAAAGCTAATCTCTCGGTCTAAAATTCTTGCTACTGCCGCAAATAACGGTGTGTTAGCAGAATTTTCAGATAACACATTGTCATTGAAATATGACATAATGTGACCTCACACCATGCACACACATGACGAAGCCGACGGTTCTTCCGTCGGCTTTGTCATTATCAAACAGCAGCGTCGGTTTTCGCCAACGCTGCTGTTTGTAATCAGTATTCAATTTCGCCTTATTCAGTGCTGAAAATGTTAATATCTACACAATGTCATTGGGTAAAAAAGGACCGCCTTAAACACTCGTTATTAAAGAAAGACAAAAAGAATATTTTTTCTTAATATACCTTGACAATATATATATGCATATATATAATGCTTTTATAACAATATAATACAGTCATGGAGAAAATATTATGAAAAGATGTTTAAGTTTATTTTTGTCATTAGTTATGGCCTTTACAGCACTGTTTGCAGTAAACACAACAGCGTATGCATCCGGATGGGCTTCAAGTGCAAAGAGTGTTAAATACGGTACTTGGTATAATGAATATCTTGTTGTGGACAATGATTATTATTATCACGGTTGCAAAATCACTGTGCCCGCAAGAGGTACTGTTTCAATAAGAATACAACAGGAGACAAGCACACCTGAATTTAAAATCTATAAGGCTAATAATTTAGATAGCGTTTATGCAAGTTCATCAGGAGAAGGCGACTGCAGAACATCTGTAGACTTTGGATATTCTTCCGGCGGAGGATATGAATGGGATGTACAAAACTTTTTATTACCTGCCGGCAGTTACTATATAGCGTTTTTTAGTAGTTGGCAGAAAGAATTCGATTTTAAAATTTCTTACACCCCATCATTTAGCAAGACATCTCTCGGCAAGGTGACTGCAAAGAAAAAGGCATTCAACGCCAAGTGGAAAAAGTGCTCAAATGTGTCGGGTTATCAATTCCAATACAGCACCAAAAAGAATATGAAGTCTGCAAAAACCTTTACCTTCAAAGGCAACAAAACTACATCAAAAACAGTTAGCAAGTTGAAATCGAAGAAAAAGTATTATGTTCGTGTACGCACATACAAAACAGTAAAGGTAAATGGCAAAAACAAAACATATTACAGCAAGTGGTCGTCAGTTAAAACAGTTAAAACTAAATAAAATTATATAACGGGGCGACTTTTGTCGCCCTTGAGTGCTTTAATGAGCAATTACAATAGGAGAAATTATGAAAAAAATATTTAGTATTTTATTGACATTGTTTTTGATGATTTCTATCATTGCTCCGGCTTCAATTGTCGGATTTGCAGAGCCGGAAAGCGGAAGAATTGTATATTCTGTTGATGACATTACGGGCGAAATCACCGAAAAGTATTATCCTCTTCCTCAAAAATTCGTAGCAGAAAAAAATTCAAATATATTTGCATCGGGACTTAAATCCGCCTCCAATAAAAAGTTCACATATGACCAAGCCGCAGCTTTTTTGCGAGACGAAATGGTAATGAGAGAAGAATCAAACGAATTTTATCTTAAAATCAATAACCCGAGCAGAAATGATATAAAAAATCTGTTCTATGATGTTGTAAATAGTGATGATTATTATACAACACCTCAAACCGGTTCTGGACTGAGAAAATCTTGGAGATCATTCAGCTTTGATTATTACTTATATGAAGAACCAAACATATATTATTGTGAATTTAATGTAACGTATCGCACAACGCTTGATGAGGAATTGAAGCTTACAAAAGAAGTTTATTCCTTAATTAACAAATTGAATTTGAGAAGTCTTACACGATTTCAACAAATTTACAGTATTTATAAATATCTTACGGATAATGTAAAATATGTTAAAATTGACGGTTATGATCAGACCGCTTACGGCGCATTGGTAAATAAGAAATGTGTGTGTGCAGGATATGCGAGTGCATTTCTCAGACTATGTAGAGAACTTGGAATAGAATGCTATTATGTGGCAGGGACAAATAGCTCTGGCGCCGGGCATGCATGGAATGTTGTTAATTTCAACGGTAAATATTATTATTGCGACGCAACATGGGATGTGGGAAAATCTGCTGACAAATTCAAAAACTTTTTGTGTGGGACCTCCGAATTTAGCACTCATAAAGAATTTATTTATGACAATGAATATGACAGCTTTTTTGCAAACCACAAAATTGAGAGCAGTGCGGTGGACAGTTCTGCGTATTTAACTTGTAAAAAATCCGGCAGCAGTCATTCCTATACTTATACATCAATAGGAAAAAACCGTCACAATCTTGTATGTAAAAATTGTAATATTGCCGACACGCAAAGTTGCTCGTTCAACGATGACAATTGTGTGTATTGTAAGGGGAAACACGATACAACCGCTCGGTGTACCCACTACTATGAAAAATACTCTTACACTGCACCGACTTGCACCGAAAAGGGAAAATATCTCGAACTTTGTAATACCTGCGGTTATAAATCAAATAAATACAAATATATAAACGCAAAAGGGCACGGCTGTACTTATGAAGAGATAATCCCTGCAAAATTTACAAATTGTGACAATGCGATTGATGCTTGTTTGTGCGGTGATGACGGATCAATCACAGTATATTGTGACGTTTGTGATGAAGAAATTGATTTTGATGTAATTTCCGCCGTATATACGCCTACTTTGTCAAAAAAGAAATATGAATACAACGGCAAGGCAAGAAAGCCCGGCGTTACTGTAAAGGATACTGCAGGAATAACATTGGTTTCAGATAGCGATTACAGCGTATATTATCAAAAGGATTGTAAAAGTGTTGGACGGCACAAGGTAACTGTTGAGCTTAGCGGGTTTCCTTCATATTACAGCGGCAAAAAATCCATATATTATACGGTGGTGCCCAAAAATACGAGCATCAAAAAGCTTTCAGGAAAGAAAAAGTCGTTTACAATAAATATTAAAAAATATACAACTCAAACGACAGGGTATCAAATAAAATACAGTACATCAAAAAAATTCAAAAGCAGCAAAACAGTTACCATTTCAAACAAAACTACAAGCAAAACGATTAAGAAGCTGAAATCTAAGAAAAAATATTATGTTCGTGTCAGAACATATAAAAAAACGCGTGACGGGGCAAAGTATTATTCTTCGTGGTCATCTACGAAAACTGTCAAAACAAAATAATTCTAGGTATACCGATTCAATCGGTTGAGTCATTTATAAAACATTTTAAAAACCGCTTCATTTCAAGTGATGCGGTTTTTGTTTTCATCGCAATCCAAATTTTGCAATATGTCGACACATTAGTGATTTACAAAGAAAAATCGGCGATGTTATCGTTCTTAGTTGATGAAGTTGTGTAATTGTTTTGATTAATTCAAATCTTTTTGCCTTTTTCCTTGCGCTCTTAATTATGTTATTTTTTATTTATGTGTTGATAACTTTTGACATTAAAAATCCCTCATTATGTATATTATACATCATGAAGGATTTTTTTCTTTTGGCCTTTTTACGGACTTATTTATTTTCATACCGCTGCTTTTTGTAATCAGTATTCAATTTCGCCTTTATATACGAGATTGCAGTCGCCTGTGAGGGTAATGCCCAAATCGTCGTAGTTTACTATCAAATCTCCGCCACGGAGTTTGACGGTAATGTCTACACCTTTTTTGCAATATCCGTTTTCAACGGCAGCCACTACTGCCGCACAAGCACCTGTGCCACAAGCAAGTGTTTCGCCGTTGCCACGCTCCCAAACACGCATCTTGATTGTGTTTGCGTTTACCACTCTCACAAATTCGGTGTTTACTCTCTCAGGGAACAGTTTGTTGTTCTCAAATTTAGGACCGACCTTTTCTATATCAATATTGTCCACATTGTCAACAAATGTTACACAGTGAGGATTGCCTACAGATACGCAGGTGACAGAGTACCTCTTGCCGCCTATCAGCACCTTTTCGTCAACCATTCTGTTACCGTCAAATTTTACAGGTATTTTCTTTGGCTCGAGAATAGCTTTTCCCATCTGTACCGTAACAGAAGATACCTTGCCTTCTCTTGTGAATACCTTTAAGTGCTTGATGCCCGAAGCGGTCTCAATACTTATTCTTTCCTTTTTGACCATATCATTGTCAAAGAGGAATTTTCCTACACATCTTATGCAGTTGCCCGCCATTTTGCCCTCTGAGCCGTCACGATTGAATATTCTCATCTTTGCATCTGCAATGTCACTGTTCTCTATTAGCACGATACCGTCGCCTCCGATAGAACGGTGTCTGTCGCAAAACTCGATAGAAAAACTTTCGGGGCAGGTGATAATGCCGCATTGATTGTTGAAATAAATATAATCGTCGCAGGTACCCTCCATCTTCGAGAACTTAAGAATACCTTTTTCTTTTCTCATATTATTTATATCAACAAGTTCAGTGTTCTGCTGATTATATCTTGATGCAATAATATCTGCCAAAGCGTTAGCTGTATCCAAAGATGTAAGCGTTGCAATGCCCAGCTGATTTGCTCTGTTGTGGAGCTTAATGTAGTCAGCAATAGACTTTTTGTCCGACTTGCCTGTGTACACTATGTAGTCGAGCTGACCTGATTCAACCAAATCCATAATAGAGTTGTCGTCTCTAAGTTTGTTCACTACCGATACATTGATACCTAATCTGCTTATTTCTTTTGCAGTTTCGGGTGTTGCCCACAGCTTAGCGCCCAGGTCGTCGAGCTTTTTAGCCAGATTGACTATTTCGTATCTGTCCTGCTTTGTAACAGTTATCAGCACGCCGTGACCGTCTTTGCCGCAATCTACATTAAAACCTGCACTGACAAGTCCTTTGAACAATGCTTCTTTTAGGTTTTTGCCGACTCCCAATACTTCGCCTGTAGACTTCATTTCGGGTCCAAGCTGAGAGTTTACATCATTCAGCTTTTCAAAGCTGAATACGGGCACTTTAACAGCAAAATACGGCGGTATGTGGTACAGACCGGTACC
>URJF01000077.1 GCA_900548085.1 uncultured Oscillospiraceae bacterium
AGGTACATATACTGCCTGGACAGATGTAATAGAGCCATTTTTTGTAGAAGTAATACGCTCCTGGAGCTCACCGACATCTGTAGCCAAAGTAGGCTGATAGCCAACGGCTGAAGGCATTCTGCCCAACAATGCTGATACCTCACTGCCTGCCTGAATAAATCTGAATATATTATCTATGAACAGAAGCACATCCTGATGCTCTTTATCACGAAAATACTCTGCCATAGTAAGGCCGGTCTCTGCAACACGCATACGAGCTCCGGGTGGTTCGTTCATCTGACCGAACACGAGGGCTGTCTTATCGATAACGCCGGATTCCTTCATCTCGTTCCAAAGGTCGTTACCCTCACGAGAACGCTCACCGACACCGGTAAAGATTGAATAACCGCCGTGCTGAGTAGCAACATTAGTGATAAGCTCTTGAATAAGCACGGTCTTACCTACGCCGGCACCGCCGAACAGACCGATTTTACCACCCTTTTGGTACGGAGTAAGAAGGTCGATAACCTTGATACCTGTCTCCAAAATCTCAACCTTTGAAGACTGTTCGTCAAAGGTAGGCGGCTTACGGTGAATAGACCAATGCTCTTCGTTGTCGAGGTTTTCCAAATCGTCAATAGTTTCGCCGACAACATTGAACAATCTGCCGAGGGTCTTTTCGCCGATAGGAACCTTGATAGAATCTCCGGTTGCGAGAACCTGCATATCTTTGTAAAGGCCTTCGGATGCGGCGAGCATAATGCAACGAACGATGCCGTCACCGATATGCTGTGCAACCTCCATAACTGCCTTTTCGCCCTCGTTTTCTACCTCGAGTGCATCTTTGATTTTAGGCAGGTCTCCGTCAAACTTGACATCAACAACAGGTCCCATAACCTGCACAATTTTTCCATAACTCATATTTTTTCACCTTTCATAAAGGTCTTTATTCTTTTGACGCACGAGCACCGCCGACAACCTCTGTAATCTCTTGGGTTATCGCCGCCTGTCGAGCGCGGTTATACTGAATGCTAAGTTCTCTAATCATATCCTTAGCACTGTCTGTGGCGGTCTGCATAGCCATCATACGAGCATTATGCTCACTACAGAATGACTCCACGAGTGCGCCATAGATAAAGCCGGTAATATAGTCCGGTACAATCTTGTTAAATGCTGTCTTCGCATCCGGCATAAACTCAGCGTTTTGGTAATGCTCTACCAATCCGTTTTCTTGCTTTTGGATTTTGTCCTCCGTGAGAGGCAAAATCTTTTTTGCCGTAGCCTCGACAGTCATTGAGTTGACCATTCGGGTATATATAACATACAAATCGTCGATTTTTTTATCCAAAAACAGCTCTGCCATTTTTTCGGCAATATGTCTTGCTCTGTTCATTGTGGGGTTTTGTGCCGTATAATTGAAAGAAATATCGATAGGGATATTTTTCTTTTCAAAATAGTGACGGCCAAGCTGACCTACAACAAAGAGCATATCGGCCTCTTCGTTTTTGGCTATATCCTCGGTCAATTTGATGATATTGTGGTTATACGCACCGGCAAGACCTTTGTCCGCAGTGATAACCAAATATCCTACGGTACGGTTTGCACCCTTTCGATAATCACGGGTATCGAAAAAGGCATTACCTGCCTCCGGTGACGCATCCAAAATCTTAGCAAGAGAGTCTTGTACCAGATAGAAGAACGGCTCTGTATTTTTTAGATCCCTGCGGGCCTTTTGCAGCTTTGACGAGGACACCATATACATCGCATTGGTGATTTTCATTGTGTCCTTTATAGATCTGATACGGCCCTGGATTTCTCTTGCGTTAGCCATTATACACCTTTCCGAACTCATCAATCGTGTTGAGGATTGATGTTCTCAAATCATCATCAAGAACCTTTGTGCTCTCTATTTCACCGATAATTTCATCGTGCTCATCGCTGAAATACCGGAGCATAGCGCCCTGATACTCTTTGATTTTTTCCTTAGGTATATCAACAAACTTCTTTCCTGTAGCTCCAACGAGAGTGATAACCTGCTGAGCCAATGACATCGGATGGCTGAGAGGCTGCTTAAGAAGCTGCATAAGTCCCTCGCCGTAACGAAGCTGAAGTTTTGTATCATCATCCAAATCGGATGAGAACTGTGTAAATACTTCCATCTCACGGAATTGAGCCAAGTCAACACGGAGTGAGCCTGCTGCTTTCTTCATAGCCTTTGTTTGTGCGGCACCGCCTACACGGGATACCGAAAGACCGACATTAACCGCAGGTCTCTGACCGCTGAAGAACAAATCGCTCTCAAGATAAATCTGACCGTCTGTGATAGAAATAACGTTAGTAGGAATGTATGCGGAAACATCGCCTGCCTGAGTCTCAATGATAGGCAACGCGGTGATAGAACCGCCTCCCAGCTCATCGCTCAATCTGCTGGAACGCTCCAACAAACGAGAATGAAGATAGAATACATCGCCGGGATAAGCCTCACGTCCGGGCGGACGCTCCAGTAGCAAGGAAATTGCACGGTATGCAACAGCGTGCTTACTCAAATCATCATATACGATAAGGCAATCCTTTCCGTTATACATAAAATACTCTGCCATAGCTGTAGCCGCATATGGAGAAATATATTGAAGTGACGCAGGGTCTGCTGCTGTGGAGCATACAACAATGGTATATTCCATAGCGCCGTTTTCTTCAAGGGTTCTTACCAACTTTGCAACGGTAGAAGCCTTTTGACCGATTGCGTTGTAGATACAGATACAATTCTTGCCCTTTTGGTTAAGGATAGTATCAACAGCAATAGAAGTCTTACCGGTCTGTCTGTCGCCGATAATAAGTTCACGCTGTCCACGGCCTATGGGGAACATAGAGTCGATAGAAAGGATACCGGTCTCCAAAGGCTCGGATACCGACTTTCTGTCTACGATGGAAGGAGCAGGTTGCTCTACAGGTCTGTAGTCGGAAGATACGATATCGCCCTTGCCGTCTATAGGCTCACCCAAAGCGTTAACTACTCTGCCGATAAAGTTATCACCGACAGGAACACCTGCTTTTTTGTGGGTACGCTTTACTCTTGAGCCCTGATGTATTTCTTCATCCGAGCCAAAGAGGATACAGCCTACTGTCTCTTTTTTAATATCTTGAATCATACCTTTTACGCCGCAATCGAATGTAACGATTTCGCCATACATAACATGGTCAAGACCGTGAATAGTAGCAATAGAGTCGCCTACGCTGACAACAGTACCGACTTCCTCGCCGTCTGTCTCAAATTCGTAGTCCTTTATGTCCTCTCTAAGTATAGAGATAATGCCGCCGGCATCAACCTCGTTAGCTTTACGAGCGTCCTTTGTAACAGCTTCTTTGATGGTAGCGAGCTTTGTCTTAAGGCTTCTGTCGTACTGTTTGTTGCCAACCTGGATAATAAATCCGCCGATAATTGACGGGTCCTTTGTTATCTTAATGTTAGCATCGGCAGCACCGGTCTCCTTGCAGACAAATTCTTTCATCTTTTCCATCTGCTCGGCAGAAGGCTCTGTAACGCAGGTCATATATGCAGTGGCTACATTGCGCTTTTTGTCGAGGGTAACCTTATATTCCTTTGCGATAGCGTCAAAAGAAGAAGTCATATTCTTGTCTGCAAGCTTTTTCATAACTTCGTAAACGGAAGCAGGGAAAAGTTCGCTGATAGCCTTTTCTTTTTCTTCGCCCGGAACGGACGGACTGTCCAAAATCTTGCACACCTCATCGGTAGCGTTGATAACCGCCTGTGTCTTTTTTATGTCATCTGCACTGACATCTGCGGAAAGCAGTGCGTCAACATATTCACTTAAGTTCTGAATCATTTGTTTTCACTGCTTTCATTTAAGAATTGGTCAAAAATTTCACTGTTGGTAGAGGCGTCAACATTGGCACCGACAACCTTCTCGGCTGCTTCCATAGCAAGAGAAGCGATATCCTCTTTTGCAGATCTTCTTGCGCTCTCAATTTCGGCGTCAATCTGTTTTTGGGCATCCTTCTTCATTCTTGCGGCATCAACAGTGGCTCTGTCAATAATCTTGCCGTACTCGGCTTTTGCGCTGACTTTTGCATCATCGACAATCTTTTTAGCCTCGTCGTCTGCATTGGCGATTCTTTTTTCATAATCTGCCATCTTTTCGTCGGCTGCTGCCTTAGTATCTGCGGCATCTTTAAATTGTTTTTGAATGAGCTCTTGGCGTTTTTCCATAGTTTTTTTAATCGGCTTAAACAAAAATACTTTCATAAGCACGAAGAAAATAATCAGGTTAATAACGGTCCAGAGCATATTCCAGTCAAACTTTAACATTTGATGCTCTCCCTTTCAATAAATAAATTGTGTATATGCGGTGGCTACTTGACAAGGAAGATGATAAGAATAGCACCGATAAGACCGTAAATAGCGGTTGCCTCGGAAAGTGCGGCACCAAGAATAAGGGTTGTCTGAATTTTACCTGCCATCTCGGGCTGACGAGCCTGAGCCTCAACTGCTTTACCTGTTGCGATACCGATACCGATACCTGCACCGAATCCACATATAAGTGCAATACCTGCACCGATTGCAATAATTGATCCTGTCATAATTTTATCTCCTTAGATATTCTGATTAAGCCTTAAGCCTCTGCTTTGGCTTTTTGTTTTTTGGCTCTCTTTTCTGCTTTGCGCTGAGCCTTTTTCAACTTTTTTGATTCCTTAGGTTTTTCTTCCTCTTCCTCGACAGCTTCTTGTAGATAAATAGCAGTCAGGAATACGAAGATGTAAGCCTGCAACAGTCCGTCGAAAATATCGAAGTACAAGCTGAACACAACGGGAACTACAAGAGGAACAACTGCCTTTAGCAATTCCATAATTGCGAACGCACCGACTACATTACCGAACAGACGCATACACAGTGACAACGGTTTTGTAAACACCTCAAGAATGTTTATCGGAGTAACAATCCAAATCGGTTTTGTAAACGACTTCAGTCGTCCTGCAAATCCCTTGTCTTTGAATGCGTTATACTCAACTATGACAATACTCATTATAGCCATAGCCGCCGTAACCTGCATACTCTTTGTGGGTGGCTTAAGACCAAACAGACCGATAATGTTAGACACGCCGATAAAAATTGCCATACTCATCAAATAAGGAATATACTTTTGAACTTTAGGTCCCATAGTTTCCTTAAAGAAGTTTTCTGCCTTTTCGTAGCACATCTCCAGCAAAGCCTGTCGTTTGGAAATCTTGCCTTCGACCTTTAGATTTCGGGTCAAAAGAATCGCAATAATTGTCATTGCAATCATAATGATCCAAGAAGCAACTGTACACTCATCGACAGTGAAATGAACTTTGCCAATATTAAAACTGAACACTTCGTTGATATTCAACTGATCTGTAAGTTCTTCCTTCAAATCTAATTTCATCGTGATAGGAGCAAACGTCACAAACATACCTCCAATCCTATCTTAATTAAAAGTAGGTAGCACCGCTACACATCTTTTACCTCATTATAGCACCAAAGGTTTTTTTTGCAATACAAAGAATGTCAAATTTTCGCTCGCAAATGGTGAAAATTGTTAATAATTGGGGGCGTTTTTTGTATAAATGGCACAAAATTCTTTAGTAGAAAATACGAAAATATACATTGAGAATAGTTTGTTTATACCTATTGTTATACAACCGAACATTCTTTCGGAATTTTTTACTTTTGGTATTTACTTATAGAAAAAAATCATATATAATAAAATCTTAATTAGAAAAGATTTTAACCTATTATAAGGAGAACGCTATGGCAAAGCAAGAAAAGATGGTAGACTCCATCACCTCTATGGAGGACGATTTTGCAAAATGGTACACAGATGTGTGCAAAAAGGCAGAACTCGTATCCTACACCAGCGTAAAGGGCTGCATGGTAATCAGGCCTTACGGATACGCTATATGGGAAAATATACAAAAGATACTCGACGGTATGTTCAAGGCAACCGGACATCAAAATGTCAATATGCCTATGTTCATCCCGGAAAGCCTGCTGCAAAAGGAAGCTGACCATGTAGAGGGATTTGCTCCCGAATGTGCATGGGTAACCTATGGCGGAAGTGAAAAACTGGAGGAGCGTCTCTGTGTAAGACCTACATCTGAGACACTGTTCTGCGAGCATTTCAAGGACATACTTCACTCATATCGTGACCTTCCGTTGCTGTACAATCAGTGGGTATCGGTAGTAAGATGGGAAAAGACCACAAGACCGTTCCTGCGAAGCAGAGAATTTTTATGGCAAGAGGGTCACACTCTCCACGCAACAGCCGAGGAGGCTATCGAAGAAACCGAGAGAATGCTCAATGTCTACACTGAATTTTGCCAAAAAGATTTGGCTATCCCCGTGGTACAGGGTCAAAAGACAGAGAGCGACAAGTTTGCCGGAGCAGAGAGAACATACTGCATAGAAGCACTTATGCATGACGGCAAGGCACTGCAGGCAGGCACAAGCCATTATTTCGGCGACGGATTTGCAAAAGCATTCGATATTCAATATTCTAACAAAGAAAACAAGCTGGTATATCCGCATCAAACATCTTGGGGCATGACAACAAGAATGATAGGCGCAATCATTATGACTCACGGTGACAACAACGGACTTGTTCTTCCTCCGGCAGTAGCACCTATACAGGCTATAGTTATCCCTGTTGCGCAGCACAAAGAGGGTGTACTCGAAAAAGCAAGCGAGCTGACCGAGAGACTGAACAAGGTATGCCGAGCTAAGATGGACGACAGCAACAACTCACCGGGATGGAAATTTGCAGAATACGAAATGAAAGGTGTACCGGTCAGAGTAGAAATCGGTCCTAAGGATATAGAAAAAAATCAGTGCGTAATAGTAACACGGCACAACAGAGAAAAGACTTTTGTTTCTCTCGATAATATCGAGGATGTAATTCTAGAAAAGCTG
>URJF01000078.1 GCA_900548085.1 uncultured Oscillospiraceae bacterium
GAAACCGCTGAGCTTATGCCTTTGCCGATTTCGTTGGCACACAAGCTCGCAGTTAAGTTGACTGAGGTAAGAGAGAACGGAACACTTCCTTATCTCTACTCTGACGGCAAAACTCAGGTTACCGTTGAGTACGATGATGGCAAGCCTACTAAGGTTACTACCGTAGTTGTTTCTTCTCAGCACAGTGCCGATGTTTCTCTCGAACAGCTCAGAGCAGATATTATCGAAAAGGTTATTAAGACTACTGTTCCTGCTGAGCTTATGGACGATGATACCGTATTTTATGTTAATCCTACAGGCAGATTTGTTATCGGCGGCCCTATGGGTGACTCCGGTCTTACAGGTCGTAAGATTATAGTAGATACATACGGCGGATACGCTCGTCACGGCGGCGGTGCATTTTCGGGCAAGGATCCGACTAAGGTTGACCGTTCTGCCGCTTATGCTGCCCGTTGGGTTGCAAAGAATATCGTAGCCGCAGGTCTCGCTAAGAAGTGTGAGGTCGAACTTGCATATGCTATCGGCGTTGCTAAGCCGGTTTCTATCATGGTAGATACATTCGGTACAGGTGCAAAGTCTGATGACGAAATCAGTGAGATTGTACACAAGGTATTTGACCTTCGTCCGTCTGCTATCATCAAGAAACTTGACCTTCGTCGTCCTATTTATGAAAAATTGGCTGCCTATGGCCATATGGGTAGAGAAGATCTCGGCGTAAGTTGGGAAAAACTCGACAAGGTAGACGAAATCAAAAAGTATATGTAACAAATATTTATTAAAAGTCCGTGGTATGTCCACGGACTTTTTGTGTAATATTTTTGACTTTTGTATAATTAGCCTTGACTAATCGACACTTAGTATGTTACTATTCATTCACAATAATCATTACTCGCTTGAGGGAGTAGTTGGCACACGGCTATATGTGCGGCAAGTCAACAAACTGACTTCGGTCTGGCTTGTCTTAATTAACGAGACTCATGCACGATTGTTCTCTTCGTGCAGGTCTTTTATTTTTCACCTATGCACGACAGAGTGTGTAGGTTTTTTTGTTATATGAAGGAGGATAAGATGAAAGAATTTACAAAAACAAGAGAAGAATTACTCTCCGAATTTTCATCCGACAGTACAAAGGGTTTAACCTCCAATGCTGTAGAAAAAAATCGTGAAAAATTCGGCTCAAATTCTCTCACCAAGAAAAAATCCGATTCATTGCTAAAACGAATTTGGGATGCATCAACAGAGCCGATGCTGCTGATGCTTATTGCCGCAGGACTCATCGCTCTTGCTGTCAATATTTTCCGCAAGGTGACAGGAGGAGAGGTCGACTTCCTTGAGTGCATAGGCGTGTTTGTGGCCATCGCACTTTCCGTAGTAATCAGTGTTATCATGGAAGGCAGGAGCGCAAAGGCTTTTGAGGCACTGTCCAAGATTAACAGCAATATGACCGTAAAGGTCGTGCGAAACGGAAAGACGGTTTCTGTCAGCAGTGAGGATATTGTGGTCGGCGATGTGCTGCTTGTTTCTTCCGGCGACAAGTTGCCTGCCGACGGCAGACTGCTCAGCGCAGTGGATTTGTCAGTAAACGAGTCCGCTCTTACAGGTGAAAGCTATCCCGTAAAAAAAGATGCCTATGCTGTTATTGATGATGAAAAATTGCCCCTTGCAGAGCGTGTTAATATGCTCTACAGCGGTACTTTTGTTACCGAAGGACAGGGCAAAATTCTTATTACCGCAGTAGGTGACAAAACCGAGTTCGGGAAAATTGCCGGTGAGCTTAACGGTCAAAGCAAGATCAATACTCCTTTGCAGGAAAAACTTGCTCGCCTGGGCAAAACAATTACCGTTATGGGTGTAATTGCTGCCGCCATCGTTTTCATTTCTCAGGTTGTGTCCTTTGCAACACATGGCGGACTTAAGATTGATACCGTTATGGACGCATTCATCACGAGTATTGTCCTGATTGTAGCCGCAGTGCCCGAGGGTTTGCCTACTATTGTAGCTGTTTCTCTTTCAATAAATATCATTAAGTTGTCAAAGCAAAATGCTCTCGTAAAAAAGATGATTGCCTCCGAAACAATCGGCTGTATCAGCGTAATTTGCTCTGACAAAACAGGTACTCTCACCGAAAACAAAATGACCGTTCGCTATTTTTACGATAACGAGGTGCACGAAAATCCTGCCGAACTTACAAATGATTGGCTCGTTCACAATATCTGCCTTAACACAAGTGCGGATTTGGGCGACAACGGCGAATTTATCGGCAATCCTACAGAGTGTGCTATGCTAAACTTCTTTGAGGCATCTCTCTCTAATGACAGCGAAATGCACCGTTATAAGACAGAGCGTGATGACCACGAAACTCTGTTCCTTTTCCCGTTTTCCTCTGAGCTTAAGCATATGACTACTATCTCAAAGGTGGACGGCAAAATTGTGTCTTATGTAAAAGGCAGTCCTGAGTGCCTGCTCCCTATGTGTGACCTCAGCGACGACAGACTCAGCCAAATCAATACTGCAATTGTGGCTGCTGAGCAAAATGCAATGCGTGTTATCGCCTTTGCGCATAAGGAATTGGACGGATTGGCTGACTATTCCGAGGAGGCACAGCACAAGCAGATGGAGAGCAGTATGGTCTTTGACGGATTTGTTGCTATTTCCGACCCACTCCGTGCCGAAGTCTCCGACGCTGTCAAATCTTGCCAAAGTGCAGGCGTAGGCGTAAAAATTCTTACCGGTGATAATATCATTACCGCTGTTGCCATTGCAGAGGAACTCGGACTTATGACTGCCGGCAAAATCGCTCTTGAGGCTAAGGATATAGAAGAAATGACCGACGCACAGCTCAGCGAAAAGCTCCCCGATATTTGCGTTATTGCCCGCAGTACCCCTACTGTAAAAATGCGTGTAGTCAAGCTACTTAAGGACTTGGGCAATGTTGTTGCCGTAACAGGTGACGGCATAAACGATGCTCCGGCTCTTAAGAATGCCGATGTCGGTATCGCAATGGGAATCTCCGGTACTGAGGTATCAAAAGAGGCAAGCGATATTGTTCTTCTTGACGACTCCTTTGCTACTATAGTAAAAGCAGTAGAGTGGGGCAGAAATATTTACGAAAACTTTAAGCGTTTCATCAGCTTTCAGCTCACCGTTAATATTGCCTCCGTTATCTGTGTGTTCGTGTCCGTGCTTATGGGACTGAAAGCACCGTTCACAGCTCTTCAGCTCCTTTGGATAAATATTATTATGGACGGTCCTCCGGCTCTTACTCTCGGACTTGAGCCTAACTACAGCGACCTTATGAGCCGAAAGCCTACTGACAGAGCCGAAAATATTATTTCAAAAAATATGTTCATTCGCATTTTTACCACAGGTATCTATGTGTCGATAGTTTTCCTTTGTCAGTATCATTTCAATTTCTTGGGCGCCGCACCGGACGAGATGGGTACTGTTCTGTTTACTCTCTTTGTTCTCTTTCAGCTCTTTAACGCATTTAATTGCCGTGAGCTCCACACAGAGAGTATCTTTAAGCATTTGTTTAAGAACAAGCTCATGCTCGGCGTGGTAGGTCTTACCTTTGCTTTGCAGATTGTCATTATTCAGTTTGCAGGTGCATTCTTCGGCACAGTTCCGCTGGGACTCAATATGTGGCTTAAGCTGTTCGCTGTGTCCTTCAGCGTAATAGTCCTTTCCGAGATTGTTAAGCTGTTAATAAGATTATTCACCAAAAAGTCAAATTAAATATAATAGTGTGATTTTCCTACTCACACCCGCAGAGGCGACTTTTTGTCGCCTCTTTTTGCTTATTACCAAAAAATTTTAAAAAGTCAGCCGACGGCAGATAGATTTTTCGGACTCCGCTGGTATATAATGTTTAAGCAATAAGTTAAAAGGAGATTTTTATTATGAAATTGAGTAAAAAAATACTGTCGATATTTTTGTCGATAGTCACAGTGGTGACGATGCTTGCAGTAGGCACAACCTCTGCTTTCGCTGCCGGTTGGGCAAGTCGTGCTACTCCGATAAATCTCGGTACAGTATATAGTGAATCCGCCGAGGGCACAGATGCTTATTCCGGTTACAATTATTATGACGCTTTTGTTTTCTCTGTACCTGCAAAGGGTAAAATAAAAATTCGAGTTGAGGCGGAAGACGCACGTTATATGGCTAACTCATATTCTATCTATAAGTCATCTAATCTTGATGATGCGATTGGTGGCGGTTCATTAGATTGTGATAAGTCGGGATATAGTTCAGGCGGTGGCTATTATTATGAAGAATATTATGTTAATATTTCCACAGCCGGCACATATTATTTAGCAGTGGAGTATGATTATGATCCTGATTATTACGATGGCTCATATGACATTAGAGTGACCTACACTCCGTCATTCAGCAATACTTCTCTCAGTAAGGTGAGTGCTAAGAAAAAGGCGTTCAACGCTAAGTGGAAAAAGTGCTCAAATGTTTCGGGCTATCAGCTCCAGTACAGCACAAAGAAAAATATGAAGTCCGCAAAGACCTATACCTTTAAGGGCAACAAAACTACCTCTAAAACTGTCAGCAAGCTGAAGAAGAAAAAGACCTACTATGTCCGTGTCCGTACCTATAAGACCGTAAAAATTAACGGTAAAAACAAAACATATTACGGCAAATGGTCGAGCAAAAAAGCAGTGAAAACCAAATAATTCATAAACGAATTGTTTGTAATTTTATCCCAAAGAGGCGACCGACGGTCGCCTTTTTTGTACGGTCAATAACTACCCATATGCCAACATCGATTTTTCAATCACAAAAAAGCGACAGACGATGAACGCCTGTCGCTTTTCGATTTATTACAAATTATAGCTTGCTGTCCTTTTCTACAGCTTTGTTTATTGCATTGTGTACTGCCGACTCAAAGCCATCTGCCTGCAGAGACATAACGCCCTCTATGGTTGTGCCGCCGGGTGAGCACACCTTGTCGGTCAGGTCCCAAGGACTTTCGGTGCTTTCCAGTATCATTTTTGCACTGCCCAGCACGGTTTGCGCCGCTACCGACAGAGCCACATCTTTTTTCATCCCGTTTTGTACTCCGGCTCTCGCCATAGCGTCTATGAACATATATGCAAATGCCGGACCGCAACCTCCGATTACTCCGAACAGCGGAAAATAACTTTCCTCAAAATACATAACCTTGCCTACTGCACCGAAGATTTTTTCTACTGTTGCCTTGTCCTCGTCTGTAGCCTGTTTGTTGGCTGTGTATGCGATAGCCGCCTCAGCCACAACAGCATTTATGTTTGGCATAACTCTGATGATTCTGTTGTCGTGGGTCAGTGAGTTACGGATAAACTCAATCTTTTTTCCTGCGGCAATGGAAATTAGCAGTATGCTCTTTTTTTCTGTTATGTTGTTGATTTTTTCCAGTACAGAGCCGAGCACATTCGGCTTTACTGCCAAAACTACCGTGTCACAGCTCTCTGCTATGTCACATTCGCCGGAGCAGATATTCACTCCGTATTTTTCTTTCAGCCTTTCACACGCCGGTGCAAATACATCGTAAACAAATATATCTTCTTTCTTCACTGCGTTGGCATTGATTATTCCGCCGATTATGGCAGTAGCCATATTTCCTCCGCCTATAAATCCGAGCTTCATCTCGTAACCTCCTTTATTTGTTACATTCCTATATTACCATTAGTGCGAAAAAATATCAATATTATTTGCACGTTGTTTTTAGGTGCAGATATTTTTCTTTTGTGGCTTCGCCGCCTCGTATGTGGCGCACAGCCTTGTTTTGTTGCAGCACCTCGTTCACTTCTTTTGCGAGAGAGGGCGATATTTTTCGCAGTCTCTTTGTTACATCCATATGTACCGTGGATTTGCTTATGCCGTACACTGCCGATGTCTGCCGTACTGTAGATTTAGTGTCGGCTATGTATTTGCCAAGCTCTATACACCTTTTTTCTGCCTCTGAGTTCATAAAAATCACCGCCCGAAAATTTATTTCTCTTGTAATTTTTATGAACATTTTTGCCACGATATTACTGGCAGAAATAAAAATGCAGGAATGTACTTGTCACTTCCTGCATTTTTGCTTTATTCTTCGTTTTCAAAAATATAATCTATCAGCTTTTCATATACCTTGACGGGATTTGAGATGAATTTTTCTTTGAGCATTTCTGCTTGTTCCTTTGTGGCAGCATACATATTCAACACCAAAAAGTCGCTGTCCACATCGCTGACACGCAGAGTCACGGTGTAGCCGTCCTTGCGTGGAGTGATTTCCGCCTTGTTTTCACGGCGATATGTTTCTCTCGCCATAATTTTTTGACAAATATTTATGCTCTTTTCTCTGATTGTCAGCGGCAAATCCTTTTCTATCAGGTCTATTTCTTCTTTTCCGCCGTCTACCAGTGTCAAAACACCGTTTTCGTCTTCTTTTATTCTGCCTGCGGTCTTCAGCCTTGCGATAGCCTCGCTTACTTCAAAGTGATTTGCTATCATTCCCTCGTCCATAGTGGCGATAATGTTATCTGCTGTAACTTTTCCGTTTATGTTGGCTATCATATAGCACACCAGCATATTGATAGACGAAACAGAACGCAGTCCGCCGTTCTTTACACCGCCCATAAAAGCATCAAATTTAAGCCTCGGGTCAGTCTCGTTTGGGCTCATTTTTTCTATATCTTCGTATTCTTTCTTCACTGTATCACCATTCATTTTTTTGTATATATTACCACATTATAATTCAACTTGCAAACTAAATTTATTTATTATATAATATAATATATTTTTATTATACCGAGGAGTATGTATGCAGAAGTTATCGAAGCGTCTTTTTGCCGTTGCCTCTTTAGTGAACGACGGTGCCAGAGTGGCGGATGTAGGCTGTGATC
>URJF01000079.1 GCA_900548085.1 uncultured Oscillospiraceae bacterium
GATGCTATGCCTGCTATGCAGATTGACGGTCGTACAAAGAGTACTCTCAATGATGTTACGAGCAAATTTGAGGGCATAATTAACGGTACGAGTATCCTTGTAGGCAAAATCGGTCATTATATTTTTGGCACTGATGTAAACTATAACCCGTTAGTTAATATTAACCTTTCAGAAGTTATCACTAACGGCGATGTACATTCCAACTCCAATATTACTATAGGGGTTCAAGCTCTTAATGCCTCCAGAACTAAGGACTATGATGTAGATGCTAACGAAACCAATTCTTCTGCCGCAGAAGAATCCACTACGGACAAGGACGAAGAGGCAGACGACTACGGTCAGGTAACATACACCGCAGGCACAAGTATTACTTTTGATAATTCTTTGAGGGAAACAGGAACGCAGTCCACTCATGTCTATGTGCAGAATCAGCAGTATGTAGAGATAACCGGCGCAGCTCTAAAGGTAATAAAATCTCTCGACGCCACAAAGAGCGAAAACGAAATTCGAAATGACTTTGAGACTGAAATGATTAAGTACTTGAGGACTCACGGCCTTTCTGTCAATTCGGACGATTATAAAAATATAATCAAAAACCAAAAGAACAATATCTACAAGGAATCCGACGGCAGAATATTGCTCAAAGACCAGAGCAGTATTGTATATAACATTGACCACCAGACCGCAAACAAATATTTGCAGGAGGTAAGAGATAACGACGGAAATGTTACTGCAATAGCATCTGCCAGCGGCGTGGATGTGCTCACTAACGGTACAGATTTGCTGTATAAGAATGTGGGCGATACCGCTAATGACTTTTCTTATGACGCAAATAATGTTGAAGTCAGCAGTATAGGCGAAACCACAATAAAGAACAGAATTACTGTCACAGGTAAACAGGTAAATCGTAGCCTCATTACTGCCAAAAAGTACGGCAGGCTCGATACAGACGGCGTGAACAACACCACCACAGGCGCACGCTTTGCCATTACGAGAACATTTTTAGAGAACAGCGACTATATCAGTGCGCCTAATATGAAGCCGTATTTTGTCCGTGCTATCAGATCTTCTGTCAAAAAGGCTACAGAGGTCGAGGGCAACAAGAATACAGGCACAGATAATATTAAGCAGGCTGTGGCAGATGCTCAGTCTAAACTGAAAACATATCTTGCTAATGTCAAAAAGAATTTGACAGACTCCACCAAAAATGACGAGGAGTCTACTAATACGGACCTTTTGTTCAAATACAACAAAGAGAATAAGGACAGCGGTCTGACCGAAAATTCTGACAACAAAACCTACAAAGGCTATGACCTTTACGAAAGAGACGAGGACGGTAACTTTACAAACCAACTCCGCACTCCCGAAACTTATGTTGACGACTACCAAAACGGTACGGTCAATAAACAAAAGAGCAGTGTTGTTGTCGAGAATTACAGAAAGAAAAATATAGACGGAAAATATTCCGACAGCAGAGTAGACTCTTTCTATGAGAAGAATGTTGACGGTAAATTCGGCCCTGCCAAAGTTATTGAATTTTTCAATAAAAATATAGACGGCAAGTATGCGTCTGACAAGGTTTCATCTGCAAAAGATGACATAACAGAAAAAGAGAGTTATTCCGCTCACCAGGTTAATACAGAAACTCATACATTTTTTGACTTTGCCCCTAATGAGAGAAGTATATTCTTGGCTCCTAAGAATGTGACTATGGGATACACTACTCCCGGTGAAAATCTCGAGAAAAAAATAAATATGAATACCTCCGGCTTTGATTCTATCAAAATGCCTATATCGAGCACAAATGTTATTATAAATGAGCCTGATATTTCGCAAAAGGGAATTGTAGATTATACAAAAGCAGAGCCAAAGGTTACTGTCGGCTCAAAGGAATACAAGGCTGAAGAAATTGTCAGCGGAACAATCGACACAGCAAAGGTTGTAACAGACAGAGCTGCAGAAACTACATGGAAGCAGGGTTCAAATACTCTCGATGACCATAACCAATACAGATGGATTACCGAAGGTGGAAGCACATCGGGCTTGGCTACAGGCAGAAGCTGGTGGGGCTTGCAGGATTATTCTACCTATAAGTTGAAGCATGGTCACTTTGATGATGACGACCGTGCTCTCCGTATGGGCAAGGATGAGCAACTTTATCTTACTGATTATTATCGCCACACATATAACAAAAAGATGTTCTTTGCCAACACTGGCAACACATTTATCATTGGCGGCGAAAACAAATTTACAAAGGATAATGTTGAGTATGCTTATTATTCGCCAAAAGCTGCTATGGAGTTTAAGAAAAGCGGAAATACAGTAGTAGTAAACGGAAATATGACCGTAGCAAGTGTTTCGTTCAAAAAGGATACTAAGAACAATGTCCTTATCGTAAACGGCGACTTGAATATGAGCGGCGAAATTTTTGCAGAAAGCGGTGCGGAATATACAATAGTAGTTACCGGCAAAATCACTTGTAATCAAATCACTGTATCGGCGAACAGCACACTTGTTGCAGGCGGTATAGATGCTAATCTTGACAACGACGGCGCTGTGACAGTAAATAGTCTCGGCACCACATCCGGTGATAAAAAGATAGTCAACAACGGTGACTTGAGAGTAAACAACAACTGCGTAGTCGGTACTGTATCTAACTCAAAAACCGGTACAATGTATGTTGGCGGAAATGTTGCTGCAAAGTCTGATTTTACTAATAACAATAAGGTCAAAATCATTGGCAATTTGACTGTAGGCGACAATATCAAAAATACTCCTGACGGTGGCTCAAAGCCGGTGCTTCAGATAGGCGGCTATGCTCTGTGTTCATATTTTAACAATCGTGGCGAATTCAGATGCGGCGGTGATTTGTGTGCTACAGGCGATGCAAATTTCTCCTCCGACTCTTATACAATCGCCGGAACTGTAGGCTGTCCGTCGGACAGCTCAAAAAGTATGGGCACTATATATCAGAACGGTGTGCTGTATGTCACCACCGGAGATATGAAAACTTCCGGATTGCTCCAGGTAGGCGGTACTGTATATGTCAAAAACGGCAGTATCGATACCGGCAGTGATATGATAGCTTACAGTAACGCTTTGATTTATGTAAATAGTAATATGACTGTCGATGGAAAGCTCACTCTCCAGGGCAGCAAGGTATATGTAGGTAATAGAGTAAAGGCCGACGATTTGGCTACAAGTGCAGGAACAGAAATCCATTTCAAAAACCTTAATGTTTCATTCACTTGGGAAAATTTGCCGGGTAGCAAGGTGTATGTTTCCGGTGATATTTCATCCTACAGAATTATAAACAGCGGTATTATCTATGTTAATCCTTGGTCGCTTATAGGTACGGGCACTGCCACTATTCGTTATTTGCATAATAACTCGGGTGCTGAATTCATCTGTAACGGAAATCTTGAGGTAACAAGCTATGATATGACCGACAGAAAATATAAATACTGCTCTGTTACTAATTTCGGCGGCGTTTATATTAACGGTAACTTAACAACTGACTATTCTGTTTACAATGAAAACGGGATTATGTATGTTAGAGGTAATATGAGCCTTTGCAACAATTATGATTTCTTCTACGGAAACAGTGATGACAGCGTATCCCTCAGTATTAAAGGCTATTCGGGCTATTCTCTTAACCTTGTAGACAGCGGAGAAGTTTATGTTTCGGGTTGCGTTACCTCGCCTTATTCCGGCAGAAAAATAGGCATTACAGGAAATGAAAGCTCTGATGTATTGTTCAGTGTGTACGGTAAAAACAACAACTGTGCTTTCAGTACAAATGTTACTTCGTTCACTAACGGACAGAAAAACTCAAAGGTATATTTAGGCAGCGGCTCTCCTACAGGTTCAGGTTCGACACTGAGAATTTCAGGCACATTTATAAACGAGGGCAAAATGTATATTTATACTGCCCTAAAGTTGAGTTCAAATTCTTACTTCAGAGGACAGTCGGGCTCTGCTACATATGTAAGAGAGTCTCTCAATGTCGGCGGTAAATCTGTCACCATTCAAGACGGTCATACTCTTATGGTATTCGGCTCGGCAAACTGCAGTCCGCTCACCCTTGAGGGTGCTTCTAAGCTGTACGCTTTGGATGATATTGATTGCTCGACATTGAGCGCAAGTGACGGCTCGCAGGTTTATTCAAACAGAACAATAAATTGCTCATCTCTAAATGTTTACGGTTCCTCTCAGGTTAGAGGTGTGAAAGCACTGAACAACTCAGGCGGAAACATGGTCATTGAGTCCGACGGCTATGTTTATTGTGGACCTAACTCCAAAACGCCTGACGGAAATACTTGGACTCTTAAGTATTCTAAGCTGACAGGCTCAAATCCAGCATTCAAGGGACAGTTCTACTTCCCGGGCAAAAATGAGGACATTACACTCAAGCTCGTTGATGCAAGTAACGAGTTTAACACAACCTTTGTATTTGACGGCGGTGTGTTTGTTACGGATGCAAATATTACTTTGGATTCTACTGTAGCCGGTATTCCGACAGCCAAAAATATAACTATGAAGAATTCTTCAAAGGTATATATCGGCGGCAAGTCAACATTTGACCATAGTAATATTGTCAATAATTCGGGTAAGCTCTTCTTGATGGATGATATTTCTATCAGTTCTGTCGCTACAGATTTCGTATTCAATTCGGATTGTACAAACTATATTGCACCTGTTTCTATCGACGGTGTAAACAAGGGCGTGCTTAAACTCCAAAAATGCTTCTATGCTAACGGCACTAACTATATAGACAACAGCGTGGTAGCCAATACTTCTACTTCATACTATGAGTCTAACGATTCTAACAAATCTGGACAGCGTTATATCTCTATTGATGTAGGCAGCGGCGAGACTCATATTTCGGGCAACTTGTCTGTGGCTAATAACGGCCGTGGTACATTCGTTGCTAAGAATGCAGTGCTCAGCTGTAACGACTTCTCCACATACAGCGTCGTATATAACAGAGGTAAGTTTATTATCTTAGGTAATTATTCATTTACTTCAACAGGCGAATTTTCCGATATTAAGGGTGGTAGTAAGGTTAACTTTGGTGCAGGATATTCTCTTAAGAACGGTATTTCCGATGACGATACAGATGCCCTCATGTATGTTGGCGGTTCGGGTACCACCGACTTCGGTGGTGTTTATCAAAACCACGGTACATATTATCAAAAGGGCGATATGATTGCTCGTGGTTGGATTACAGATAGCGATACTATCGGATACACCGCTTACTTTGGCATCCTTGTAGAGAAGAATGCAAAGAGCTGTTTCGGCGGAAATGTATCCTCTGACAATTCTTTGCTTACAGCCTCTTATACAGAATTTTCTTGTAGCGATTATGCTACGAGAAGATGTATCTATAACCGTGGCGGTAAGGTAATTATCCTTAATGATTTGGATATGTCCAACAATTCCGGTATTCCGAGCAATGCCGACGACAGTGGATTTTCTATCCGTAACGGCGGCAACGGCAGCGGTACTGCTACAGAGTCGGTTATGTATGTAGGCGGCGATTATAGGACAAAACTTGACGGCTGTTTCCAAAACTGGGGCCAGTATTACCAAAAATCAAGTATAACTATCAATGGTGCATATAACAACAGCGATATAGGCTACGGCATCTATTGCGGTATTCTTAATCAGCCGGGAGCAATTACGCACTTCGGCGGCGATGTTCTGAATCGTAATGCTTTGCTCAATCTCGAGGACACCGAGTTCAGCTGCCAAAATCTTACAGAAAAGCGTGGCATATACAATAAGTCGGGCAAGGTAGTTATACTCCAAAATCTTGACTTCCAGCACGAGTCGGGCGTTATTGCCGAGGATCTGGACTCTGAAGGTTTCACTATCCGTAACGGCGGTACAGGCGAAAAGAACTGCGAAAAAGCACTTATGTTCATAGGTGGTACTAATGAGTACACTATTGACGGCGCCTTCCAAAACTGGGGCGAATACTATCAAAACGGCTCAGCAAGTATAGAGGGCTGGCATAAGAATCAAGCTGTTATCGCAAAGGTTGACACGCCTTATGCGGTTATATTCCAACAGAATTCTAAGACCTACTTTAACGGTAGCTTGTACTGTAACTGGAACGGCGTTCTTACAGTTCAAACAGCGTTTGTATTTGTAGAGGGCAACCTTGAGTTCGGTACAATGCTCGCTAATATGGGTACTACCTATGTTACAGGCGATATTGCTACCAGAGATACAAAGAATCATTCCGGCAATAAGGTCAAATACAATTCGCAATATTGTACAATCCGTAACGGTGCACTCAGCTATAACACTGACAATAATTTGTTTGAGGATGCTGTTCTGTTCTGCGGCGGTACAATGA
This sequence comes from uncultured Oscillospiraceae bacterium, assembly GCA_900548085.1. Taxonomy (GTDB): domain Bacteria; phylum Bacillota; class Clostridia; order Oscillospirales; family Acutalibacteraceae; genus Eubacterium_R. Next base: position 6,365 of record URJF01000079.1, read on the forward strand.
CCCTTGGCTCAAGCGAGTCCGGCGGTGAGGCAGGCTCTGTTATGAATGTCGGCACAATGTATGTCAAGAGTCACCTCTATGATTATTGTAACAAGGACAATTCGTATTATCGTACTGCATTTTGGATGTGGGATGGCTCAAATACCTTCATCGGCGGCGACTGTTTCGGCGGCGGTGCTATGGCTACAGGTAATAACTCTATTTTTATGGTAGGCGGAGACCTTCTCTCCAAGAGAGCAGTCAAGATAAATGTGCATTTTGATCAGATGTATTACCTCGATGTAGGTAATCACTTTACCTATCGCACAC
>URJF01000080.1 GCA_900548085.1 uncultured Oscillospiraceae bacterium
GGCTCTAAAGACCACTGAGAACGCTAAGTTCATATATACTATTCCTAATTTTCAAAATCCGGCAGGTGCTACTATGTCTCTCGCTAAGCGCAAGAGATTGTACGAGCTTGCAGTGAAATACAACAAAATTATTCTTGAGGACAACCCTTATGGTGATCTTCGTGTTGCAGGGGAGCCTCTCCCTACCATTAAGTCTATGGATACAGAGGGCATAGTTATTTATGCAGGCTCATTCAGTAAGATTCTTTCACCGGGTCTCCGTGTGGCATATTGCGTGGGGCCAAAGCCTATTTTGGCTAAGATGACGGTAGGAAAACAAGCCTCCGATGTGCATACACCCTGTCTCAATCAGATGATAGTTTACAGATGGCTCAGGGACTATGATGTGGAGGCTCACATAAAGAAAATACAGGGAATTTATCGCAAAAAGCTGAACCTGATGTGCGATTGTATTGACAAAGAGCTCGGCGATTTTGTAGAATATGTCAGACCTGAGGGCGGACTTTTCATTTGGTGCAGGCTGCCGGATGATGTGGATATGCTCGATTTCGTACAGCGTGCAGTCAAGAAAAAGGTTGCAGTTGTTCCCGGAAATGCGTTTCTTATGAATGATACAGACAAAACACAGTATATCAGACTTAACTTCTCCACTCCGTCGGACGAAAAAATTGCAGCCGGCATAAAACTGTTGGGAGAAGTAGCTAAAGAATACTAAGATAACAGGAGATTTTTACTATGGCAGAACAGGTAACAGAGCGCAAAAAGCGCAGTTTATCGTTGATACAACCTACATCGGTACCTACATTAGGCAATTATTTGGGTGCTATGAAGGGTTGGCCGACTTTCCAAAAGGATTTTGATACCGTATTCGGAATTGCGGATTTACATTCGATTACGGTTAGACAGGAACCGGCAAAATTGAGAGAGCAGACTACAAAGCTTTATGCTATGCTTTTGGCATTAGGTCTTGACCCGAAAGAGGGAATTGTGTTCATTCAGTCACATGTTCCCGCTCACTCTCAACTTGCATGGCTTCTTAATTGTTACACTCAGTTTGGCGAACTCAGCCGTATGACTCAGTTTAAGGACAAGTCTGCTCAGCACGCAGACAATGTAAATGCAGGATTGTTCACTTATCCGTCACTTATGGCGGCAGATATTTTGCTCTATCAGGCAGATGTTGTGCCTGTAGGTGCAGACCAAAAGCAACATCTCGAGATTACTCGTGACATAGCAGAACGCTTTAACGGTATCTACGGAAATGTTTTCACAGTGCCGGATGCGTATATTCCAAAGGCAGGCGCACGCATTATGTCACTTCAGGACCCGACTCGTAAGATGTCAAAGTCCGACCCTAATCCAAAGGGCTCTGTACACATTACGGACGAGCCTAATGTGATTATGAAAAAGTTTAAGTCTGCTGTTACAGACAGCGAGATGTCTGTTCATTACGGCGAGGGCAAGGATGGAATAAATAACCTTATGACTATTTATTCTGCCGTTACCGGTGACAGCTTCGAGACTATCGAGCATGATTTCAGCGGCAAAGGCTACGGCGATTTCAAAAAGGCAGTCGGTGAGGCTGTTATCGCAGAACTCGAACCGTTCCAAACTAAATATAACCAATATATTAAGGACAAAGCATACCTTAAGGAATGTTGGAACGAGGGTGCCGACAAGGCAGCTTATATAGCGAACCGTACTCTCTCAAAAGCAATGAAAAAGATAGGATTTGTACAAAGATAGTTTTAGATATTTTTTGTATGTATGTGTGTGAAATATGGGAATAAATAATATCATCAATTTGCTGGGCGGTCTCGGTCTGTTTCTGTTCGGTATGAAGTATATGAGCGACGGTCTTAATCAAGTCGCAGGCAGCAAGATGAAATCGCTGCTGGAAAAATTGACCAGAAACAGATTTAAGGGCTTTTTGCTCGGTGTGTTGGTTACCGCTGTTATTCAGTCCTCGTCGGCTACCACTGTTATGCTGATGGGATTCTTGAATGCCGGAATTATGGATTTGTTCCAGGCTACCGGCGTAATTATCGGCGCTAATATAGGTACTACTATCACAGCTGTTCTTATTGCTATAGATGTATCTGTCATTGCTCCGTTTTGTATTTTTGTAGGAGCAGCAGTTGCATTGTTTTCAAAAAAACAAAGCCAAAAATACATCGGCCAAATTATTTTGGGCTTTGGTATTTTGTTCTTCGGTCTGAAATATATGAGCGGCGATTCGGCTATGGGTGTGCTGAAATCGAGTGAGGCGTTCCAGCACTTTATCACCACAGCCAACAACCCGATTTTGGGACTGCTGATAGGTATTGCGATTTGTTCTGTCCTGCAGTCATCCAGTGCGGCTATCGGCGTTTTGCAGGTGCTTGCACTTCAGGGTGTAATGCCTATGAATTTTGCTATTTACCTTATTATCGGCATAAATGTGGGTTCGGCTACACCGTTGTTCCTTTCTGCAATCGGTGCCAAAACTAATGCTAAGCGTGCCGCAGTTATCTACTTTATATTTGACTTTGTAGGTATGCTGATATTTACGCCTGTTGCTATGTTTACTCCATTTGCAAAGTGGATTACAACCCTGTCGGACAACGGTTCTGTTCAAGTTGCGGCGGCGCATATTATATTTAAGGTCGTTACCGCTGTATTCCTTTTGCCATTTGTTAAGGTAGTAGTAAAACTGTCGGAAAAGATAGTCAAATCTCATGAGCATGAGACTGAATTCAGATTTGTGTATATTGACAGAAAGCTAAATGAAAATACGATTTCAACTGCACTGCAGCTCGGCAGAGAGGTAGAGCGTATGGCTTCTGTCGTTCGTAAAAATTTTACTCTCGCTTGCGACGGATTTTTGAATATGGATACCTCTAATGAGCGAGAAATTAAGGATAACGAAGAACTGATAAATTGGCTCAATCACAACATATCCGACTTTATGGTCACCGTTACTTCTCAAAATTTGAGCGGTGCCGTGTCGGAATACATCGGAAAGTTGTTCCATGTTATTACCGACCTTGAGCGTATAGGCGACCATGCTCTGAATATTCTCGAGCGCACTATGGCGGCCAAGGACGATGACTTAGGATTTACCGAGAGTGGTATGTCAGAGTTCAAAAAGATATATGAATTAGACCTTGAGCTGTTTGACCATAGTGTAGAGGCTTTTGTCGAAAAGAGATTGACAGACGATCAGGAGCACAAGCTCCACTATCTTGAGGACACTATCGATTGCCTGACACTGCAGGCTCAAGATAATCATGTTAAGCGACTTAGAGAAAAGAAGTGCCACACCTCATCCGGTGTAATATTTACAAAAACCTTGCAGGATTTGGAGCGTGTCGGCGACCACTCATATAACATTGCTTGGGCAGCAAGAAAAGATAAGGACTTAATCAGACAGATATAGATGAAAGATAAACGTAACAATGCCGACAAGCTTAGGACTCTGCTTTTTGGCAAGGATTTGAGAATTACTAAGGGTGATGTGTACAGCGAGGTTAGAAAGTATGACTTTTCCTCCTACTATCCCGAGGATAAATATATATCAAAACAGACCGCTCCGGCTACAGCGGTATTTGATATCAGAGAATACGGTGCAGATGTCTCAAAAGCAGACAATGCCCCGTACATAAATCGTGCTGTTTCTGCTGCTGCAATCAGCGGCGGAACGGTTATTGTTTCCGGCGGTGAATATGTTACTACCACTGTATTTCTAAAATCTAATGTTACATTGTTCATTGACGGTCAGTCGGCTCTCGTTGCCAACAAAACCGGCGAGGGATATAATCACCTTGGTATAGTCCATGCAGACGGAGCGGAGAATATTACTCTCACCGGCGGAGGAAAAATTAAGGGCAACGGTGAGTTCTTCGGCAGACGGCCAAAAGCAGATGAGAATATGACCGAGCATCCCGATGTGATAGATGTTATCGAAATGCGACGGGATTATCGTGCTCAAATCAGGTTTGCTCATCCGTCAAAATACGGCGGACCTGTGTATTTTAAGAATTGTAAAAATATTAGGGCTGACAATTTTATTATTGAAAATGCAGCTCATTGGTCATTTAGAATAGAAAATTGTAACGGCGTGAGCATAAAGAATTTTGTTATCAACAATAACCGCCATGTTGCCAACGCCGATGGTTTTGATATAGCCGGAACGAGCAATATTGACATTGAACACTGTTTCGTTTCCACTGCCGATGACGGTATTTGTATAAAAAATGCCGTATGGCTCGGCAATAATTCTGTTATGGAAAACATAAGAGTTTCCGATTGTGAGGTAATATCCTGTGCCAACGCTTTCAAAATCGGCACGGAGACCACCTTTGATATAAAAAACATTATGGTGACGGATTGCAGCTTTTTTATGACCGATCTGTATCCGGGTACGGTCAGCGGAATAGCTATCGAATCTGCCGACGGCTCGGTTGTAAAGGATATTACGGTAAAAAATATAAAGATGAACAGAGTAACCTGCCCGATATTCATTAGGCTTTGTAACCGAAACAGAGCCGCAACAGTAGATGCAGTATCTGCAAATGCTGTAGAGTTCGGCGCAAAAAAAGAAAAGGCATCTTCGGCTGATAAAGATACCTTTGATGCTATCGGACAGGTGAAAAATATTTATATCGAAAATGTGGACGCCACCGAGACTGAAATACCAATCATTGTGGCAGGCTACAGACAGAACGGACTGACGCATTATGTGGACAACATAACGCTGAAAAATATAAAAATGGAATACGCCCCCTACAAAGAGGTGTATGACAAGAGACGATTTATCCCTGAGTACAGCGATGTTTATCCGGAGGCTTGGCGCTTTCGCAACTTGCCTGCCTACGGTATATGGGCGAGACATATAAAGGGATTGAAATTGCTGGACTTTGAGTGCTCGGCACCACGCAGCACTTGGAAGGACGAGTATATTATGGAAGATGTAATTTAACAGGAGTGTTATACTATGGATATTATTGAAGTTTGTAATCAGTTCGATTTCGACGGCGATTTTGTGTCGGTAAAGGAGTTCGGCTCAGGTCATATTAACAAGACCTATATCGCAGAATATACTAACCAAAAATATGTTGTACAGAAGATTAACAACAATGTATTTAAGAATGTTGATGACCTGATGAACAATGTTTTTGCCGTTACCTCATATCTCAGAAAAGAAATTAAGAAAAACGGCGGTGATCCCGACAGAGAAACTTTGCATTATCAGAAAACCTCTGACGGGAAAAAATATTTCTTCGACGGTAAGTCATATTATCGTGCATATGTTTTTGTAAAGGATTCTGTCAGCTACGACAGTGTAGACTGTGCCGAAACCTTTGAGTCGAGCGGTGTAGCATTCGGCAGGTTCCAAAAAATGCTTTCTGACTTTGACGCATCTTCTCTTGCAGAAATTATACCTAATTTCCACAATACAGCATGGAGATATGATAACGAATTTTTGCCTGCTATCGAAAATAATGTTGCCGGCAGAAAGGATAGTTGTCTCGACCTTATTGCCGAGTACAAAAATCGTCACAGCGATATGTCAAAGCTCGTCGATATGGTAGACAGAAATGAGCTGCCTATGAGAGTCACTCATAATGATACAAAGCTGAACAATGTTATGTTTGATGCCAATACAGGCAAATGCATTTGTGTTATTGACTTAGATACCGTTATGCCGGGACTTGCTCTTTATGACTTTGGCGATTCTATTCGTTTTGGTGCGTCTACAGCACCCGAGGACGAAAAGGACTTGACTAAGGTTGAGATTGATATTGATTATTTTGCAGCATATGCAAGAGGATTTCTCAGCGAGGCCGGAGAAACATTGACAGATAACGAAAAGGCTAACCTTGCTTTTTCTGCAAAACTTATGACTCTTGAGTGCGGAATGAGATTTTTGACAGACTATCTCAACGGCGATACATATTTTCGTACCGATTATCCTGAGCATAATCTTGACCGTGCAAAGAATCAGATGAAGCTTGTTCAGGATATGGAACAAAAGATGGACCGTATGGAAGAAATCATAAAGGGTATATAACTTTGGAAATAAAAAAGAATGATGATATACAACTTGATATAGAGAGTATGACATCAGAAGGCTCCGCAGTAGGACACTACCGGGGCCTTGCTGTTTTTGTCAGAGGTGCTGTGCCCGGTGATAAGATAATTGCCCATGTTATCAAAACCTCAAAGCGTTATGCTGTTGCTACGCTAAAGGAAATTATAAAAAAATCACCTCGGCGTATAGATTCCGATTGTCCTGTTTCGTCAAAATGCGGCGGCTGTTCATTTCGCAATATGACATATTCCGAGGAGCTGAAGTACAAAAAGAGTAGGGTGGAGGACGCAGTCAAGAGAATTGGCCACCTTAATGTGCCTGTAAATGATGTGGTGGGTGCAGATGAGATTGACGGTTACCGTAACAAAGCTCAGTATCCCGTCACTATTTCAGACGGTGAATTGTTTGCAGGCTTTTATGCTTACAAAAGCCATCGTATTATCCCTTGCAATTCCTGCCGCCTGCAGCCCAAAGAATTTGAGCAGTGTATAGATGCCTTTTCTCAGTGGGTGGAAAAAAATAATATAACCTCCTATGATGAGAATA
>URJF01000081.1 GCA_900548085.1 uncultured Oscillospiraceae bacterium
TTATACATTATGAAATGTGCAATAATTATGGCAGGCGGAAAAGGCACAAGAATGAAAAGCAACGGCCCAAAGGTTATGTGCGAAGTGCTTTTTGAACCTATGATAAGCCATGTAGTCAAAACTGTAAAAGAAATGGGCGCAGAAGATATCTGTGTTATCACCGGATACGAACACGAAATTGTTGAGAGCTTTCTTGCAGATATGGACAGCAGCGTAAAAACAGTGCTGCAAAATCCACAACTCGGCACCGGACACGCAGTTATGCAAGCGAGAGATTTCATCACCGCTCACAAAGATGACGACATCATTGTGCTAAACGGAGACGGTCCGCTCATCGATGCAGACACCTTGAACAAAGCATATGACTATCACAAAGAAAACAATAACTCAATCACACTTATCTCAGCTATAGTGGAGGACACTAACGGAATTGGTCACATAAAGCGTGACGAAAACGGAAAACTGGAGCGTATCATTGAGCACAAAGATGCTACAGAGGAAGAAAAGAAGAACCTAAATGAATCGAACGCAGGATTCTACTGGTTCAACGGCAACGACCTGCTCTATGCTCTCGATAATATTACAAACAACAATGCGCAAAATGAATACTACATCACCGACAGTGTGGCTATACTCATCGCCGCCGGAAAGAATGCAGGCGCATATGTGGTTGAGGACGCAGAGGTTACTCTGGGTGCAAACGACCGCAGACAGCTCAATATTCTCAACAACATTATGAGAAAGAATATTAACGAAGGTCATATGATAAACGGTGTGGATATTCCCTGCACCGACGGTGTTATGATAGGCAGAGATGTCCAAATCGGCAAGGGTACAAGAATTTTGCCTAACACAATTATCCTCGGCGGCACCAAAATCGGAGAAAATTGTGTAATCGGACCTAATTCCTGGGTAGCCGATTCAGTGATAGGCAACGGCGTTGTGCTCGACAACTGCAAAATCACCGATTCCACTATTGAAGATGGTGTTGACTGCGGACCCTTCGTTAAGGTCAGAGCCGGCAGTGTACTGAAAAAGGATGTCCATATCGGCAACTTTGTTGAGGTGAAAAACAGCATTGTAGGCGAGGGAACAAAGAGTGCACATCTGACATACATCGGCGACAGTGATGTAGGTGCAGGCGTAAACTTTGGCTGCGGCACAGTAACTTGCAACTATGACGGAAAGGTTAAATCTCGCTGCACAATCGGCAACGGTGCATTTATCGGCTGTAACACTAACCTGATTGCACCTGTGGAAGTAGGCGAAAAAGCATACATTGCCGCAGGCTCAACTATCACAGACGACATTCCGTCCGATGCACTGTCAATAGCCAGAGCAAAGCAAGTGAACAAAGAAGGATGGGTAAAAGAAAAGAAACCATACAAGGAATAACATAATGAAAAAAACAAAACAACTCCTGTGTTTTGTTTTGTGCGTAGCAATGATTACAGCAATCTTAGGCGGCTGTACTGCCGCCCAAGAGGCTGAGGCAACCACCGTCAGAACAACAACTACTACCACAACGCAAACCACAGTCACAACTACAGAAAACAAAAAGACGACCTTCGCTGAAAGCAGCACACGAAAGGTTTACGACGGGCTAAAAAAGGACAGCAGCGGAAATTATCCATACAAGCTGGCAGAGTATTCCACATATTACAATGACAAAAACGAAACCCGTTCCTATAATATGGGAAAGGCCGCATCAAAAATAAACAATCTGTGCATACCCGACGGCAGCGTATTCTCTTTTAATCAAACTCTCGGCAAGCGTACAGTAACATCCGGATACAAAGAAGCCCATGTAATATCAAACGGTGAACTTGTTGATGGGCTCGGCGGCGGAATTTGCCAAATCAGCAGTACAATATTCGAGGCTGTACTAAGGGCTAATCTGCAAATTGTTGCGAGAACAAATCACTCACTGAAAATAGCATATGTTCCTCTGGGCGGAGACGCTACGGTGGATTGGAACAGCAAGGATTTTCAGTTTAGGAACAATACCGGCAGCAAGATACTGCTGAAAATGGAATGTAAAAAAGGCAAAGTTACCTGCAAAGTATATGCAAAAAAGAATGTAAAAGCGGGAGACGTTGACGTTAGCATAAAACAAGACGGCGACTATTATGTGCTGACACGCAAGGTCAACGGAAAAGTAAACTACACCACAAGAAGCTTTTACAAGGAAGCAAAAACAACAACTGCCCCAAAGGCTGATAAAAAAGAAAAGAAACACTGACATCTGAATTTTGAGTGTGCCAAACTTTTTATTTCACAGTTTCCTTTTCTTTGCATAATTAACCCCCGGTATAATGCGATACCCTTCACATTATACCGGGGGTCCTTTTCTAAAGTTCGCCTTGCATCAAACATGACTGTTTTATTTTTTCTTTGAATTCAATTTTTGTGCTTTTAATCTTTCTTTATATAGCTTAACCTGTCTTTTTTTGACCTTGTTAAAGCTCTTTACATCCTTGTTCCAAGCAGCCTTTTGCTTAGCTGTAAGATTAGATGGTTTCATATCACACTGTTCTACAAGATATCTGCCCATAGCGTGTGTAATATATTTTGCGCCCTTACCATTGATATGGGTACCGCCGTCACGGCTGCAATTTTTCCAACTGAATTCAGGAATAAGCTGTGTTTCAACATTAAAATCTAAAAATTTGATGTTGTTCTCATCAGCAAACTTTTGGGCAGCGTTATGTTTTTGCCAATTCCAATACTTTCCGCACGGAACGCTGGTGATCATAAGCTGACAATTATTCGCCTTGCACAGTTCAATCAGCTTTTTGACATAAACATCCGAATTACTCGAAAGATTGGCGGTGCTTCCGTCATTAACGCCCATATATGTTGCGCCGTACTTAAACGGCTTTTTTTCAACACCGTTAACATAGCCCTTTGCAACGAACTTATACTTGCCCTTTTCGTCGGTAAAGTCTCTGGACTTTATTCTCTTCCATCTGTATTTGTATTTCATAAGAGGCCAACGATAACTGATGCCGGACATAATCGCATCATCCAAATTATCAAATGAGTTTTTGTAGGCATCCATACGCTCTTTTACTTTGCTTTCAATCTTAGTACTTTTGCTGACAATCAGATTTCCGTTAGCATCGAAAACATTTACGCCATCAAACATACAGTCTGTTTCAACAACAATCATCTTCGGCTTTTGATATTTCATAAAATCTACAGCCTTGCGATACAGTTCAACGGTGTTAGAGCCGGGCATTCCTATATCACAAGAGGTTATACCCTGCTCCTGCCAAAGCTGAATCGGATTAAAGGCACGATACATATTTGAGTTACCGAGGAACAGAACATCTATGGTATCTCTTTCCTCTGCCAAATATGCTTTTGTAACCATAGCAGACATACCCTCGGTATTAGCATCTGCCTTAGGCGTGAAAAGATTTGAAAATCCTGCAAAAATCAAACAGAATATTATGGTAAATATTAAGCCTCTGCCGAAGCCTTTTAAATTTTTCTCTTTATACTTCATAACTATTACCTAAAACTGACCGTAAATCATTCCGGCATCCCCAAAAGCTCCGCCGTAAAATCCTGTAATAATAACCGTAAACATAAGCACAAGATATATCAACCAACGGAAAACAAGGTTCTTTTGTGACAGCTCAAGTCTGATGTCGTGACCGTTTTCTTTGAGCTTACCGATAACATATATAGCTATTGTAGCAACGACCAAAAGAGCGTAGTCCTTGTTGGAAATATGCGGAATCTTGATTGTATCATTGAACAACTCCACAAAATTAGGACGGGTGGTAAACAACTGTGCAAGATAATGCCAGCTGTCCGCCAAAGTGGCGCTTCTGAATATCAGCATACCGACATTGACAATAACGAATGTACGGAAAATTTGGAATCCGTGATACCATTTTGTATCTCTGTTGAGCTTTATTTTTGTGCAGAGCTTGTCTGTAAGCGGCTTTGTAAACTCGCCAAGCATCATCAATATGTAATAGTACAATCCATAGAATATGTACTTTCCGCTGGCTCCGTGCCACAATCCATTGCAAAACCAAACAAAGAACAGTGCATATGCAGCCGGAATCATACCTGTAAGAAATTCATTCTTAATATGCTTGCGACAGGAAGCGTTGACCTTTTTAAAATTATTTGAAAGGCTGACCGGATAGAACACATATTCCTTCAGCCAAAGGCCAAGCGTAATGTGCCATCTACGCCAAAATTCATTTATGCTGCGTGAGAAGAAAGGCTGTCTGAAGTTTTCAGCAAGTTTAACGCCGAACATTTCGGACACACCGCTGACAATATCGATACAACCCGAAAAGTCGCAGTAAAGCTGCAATGTGTATCCCAATATACCAATCAGAATTGATGTACCGCTGAGGATATCCGCATTGTCAAAGATTCCGTTTACGATAAAGCCGAGGCGGTCTGCAATGACAAGCTTTTTGAAAAGACCGTACATCATCAGTATACCGCCGTTCTTGATTACATCAAAATCAAGATAGTGCGGCTCTCTGAACTGCTTGTCCATATCACCATAGCGGTCAAAGGGACCCTCACTGATATGCGGGAAATAGCTCAAGAACAGCAGAAGTCTAAAAGGATTCTTTTCTGCCTGAATGGTGCCTCTGTACACATCTACAATATAGCTGACTGCCATAAGAGTGTAGTACGATATACCCAAAGGCAACACAACGCTGAACAGCGGAATCAGCTTACCGCCTCCAAAGAGGTGTGAAATTCCGTTGATTATATCGCCAAAGAAATTGCAGTATTTCAGTGCAGCCAAAACGGCTATATTTAGCACAACAACCGTAGTCAAAACTGCCTTTTGCTTTTTTTGAGTTTTCGCTTTCAGTTCCTTTTTTTCTGCTCGCTCAAGCCCCTTTTTTTTCAGCTTAAACTCGTCACTGTACTTTTGGATTTGCCTCGCTCCGAGGAAAATGAGCAGAGCGGACAGCACAATAAATACGCCCAAAAACTGACTGGAAAAGAAGTAAAACACCAAAGAAGCAATGAGTAAAACTACCCATTGCGCTTTTTTAGGCACTATATAGTAAAATATGCCTGTGACTAACAAAAATATAAGGAATACAAAAGAAGTGTATGTCATTTAGTCCTCGTCCTCTAATTTTTCGATAAGTGCCATAATCGCTTTTGCACTGTTAAAGTTTTCGGGAACAAGGTCTGTTACACCGATTTCTACATCAAATTCGTCATCAATTTCGCTGACGAGACGAATAATAGCGAGAGAATCAAGAATTCCGTCATCTACCAATGCAGTCTCTTTTTCAAAATCAACACCCGGTTTAATTTCATTGAGAATTTCTAAAAGTTCGTCCATTTTTATTACCTCTTTCTAATTATTTCTAATATATTATAATGTTTTATAAACTTTTTGCAACACTTTTCTGTCAAGTTTTCCGTTTGCGTTTTTCGGCATTTCTTTAATGCGCAAAACTTTGTCGGGAACCATATACGGCGGAACTTTGTTTTTCACTGCATCCAGCACAACCGAAGTGTCTTTTACTCCGCCCTCATAAATCAACGCCAGGCAGTCATCATCCTTGTCGTAGATGCAGGCGCAAGCCTTTACCTTAGGCACACTGTTAGCTCCCGCCTCAATCTCGCCGAGTTCAATGCGGTAACCCATACGCTTAATCTGAAAATCCTTGCGTGAAATGTAGATAAGCTCGCCCCTGTCATTGTACTTTACTATATCACCGGTGCGATATACTCGCTCCGGGAATTTTTTGTTCAGAGGATTTTGGACAAAAGCTGACGCAGTCTTTTCGGGATTACCGTAATATCCGTCTGCCATAAAAGTAGAGCGAACAAACAACTCGCCTTCCTCGCCTACTGCTGCCTCTGTGCCGTCCTCTTTTACAACAAACACATCGCAGTTATCACAGGCTTTTCCTATAGGCAGGCTGTCGTCGTCTGCAAACTCTCTGTCCACCACATAAAAAGTACAAATATCAGTGGTTTCGGTAGGGCCGAACAGATTAGCAAACTTTACGCCGTCCAAATTCTTTATCCAATAATTAAGCTGCTTTGTGGGCATAACCTCACCGGCAAACAAAACAGTCTCAAGATATTCAGGCTTTGCAACATCAAAAGCCTTCCAATTAGACAAAATAGAAATTGCCGTAGGTACCCAATAGATAGTATTGATTTTCTTTTCGTTAAGAAATCCGATAAGATTAAGGGGAAAAGAAAAATATGACTTAGGTATAATATTGTAGGTACAGCCGCACTTTACGGTAGAATAAAAATCCGTAACAGACATGCTGAAATACAGCGGTGTCTGCGAACCGAAAGAAGTTTTTTCGTCAAAATCAAACTCTTCGGTCACCCAATTAACATAGCTGATAAGTGCACGGTGACTGATTACGGTGCCCTTAGGCATTCCGGTAGAGCCGGAGGTAAAGAGGATATACGCAATGTCCATATCTATCATACGGTGTCTTATGTCAGTTAACACCGTTTCGTCTGCACTTGCGGCAACTGCTGTTTCGTACTCTACTACTGTACTGTCACCGGCAACCTCGTGAGCAACCTCGGCAGATGCAGAATCGGCAATAGAAGCTGCAGGCGATC
>URJF01000082.1 GCA_900548085.1 uncultured Oscillospiraceae bacterium
ACTACCAGCACTGCCATTGAGATAAGGAAGTTATTATTCATACAATAAGCCCTTCATAATCAATCAGAATAAGCAAATATGTCTTCAGAAACATTGTGAAAATTCATATATATTTCGTTATACAGTGTTGAAAGCTGTGTGTCCTTAACTCGCCTAATCATAGCGTAGTCCATAGCATTGACGCAACCGTCCTTGTTCAAATCGAGTGCCATCATAGGCATATTCAACTCAGCATCTTCGGCTACATTGATAATTTTCTTTCTGTTAAAAGTGCCATTGTCAAGGAGAATATTATACTCACCTGCTTTTAGATAACACTCAACAGTTCCGTCACTGTCTGTAGTACCGACAAGATCATCGTTGACATAGACCTTTACACCAGCAAGAGATACAGTTCCCTCGTCTGAGTTTTGATTTTCGAGCACGGTAGTTTTTATCACAGTTCTGTAATAGCTTGTTGTGAGTGTTGCGGAATATTCGGGACTTGAGTAACTCTCAAGACCGCCGCTGACCGCCTTAAACGAGACCTTATGGTTGCCTGCCTTAGACATAACAAAAGTGTCGCCGTCCATCTGCACCCAACCGCTGCCGATATTGTAATAATAAACTACATCATCACTGCTGTTAGGTGAAGAAAGCTTAAACCTAACAATATTTGAGGTTTCACTACCGACTGTTCCCACAGGGGTAACATAGAGCACAGGTCTTTCGGCAGCAACTATATTGTCGATAGTGATAACCTTAGTAGTGGTAAGACCGTTATTAGCAGTCATAACGACAACATATTTTCCGTTTTCGCTGACCTCAAATGAGTCAGAATCGGTTATATCCTCACCGTTTACACTAACGGACTTAAGGCCCGAACGACCTATATTGACCTTAAATGAAACCTTATACGGTGAATCGGTTTTTTCTTCTGTTCCTAGTTTATAATTCAATGTAGGAGCGACTGTATCAATCATAACACGATAACTGTCGGAATAATTGCTCTCCACACCTGCACCGTTCACAGCCTTGAAAATATACGAAGCGTCAACATCGCTGTCAATCGTTATAACAGAGCCTTCCTCTGCGGAGGTCCAGGTCGCACCCTTGTCTGTGCTGTAATAATAGTGAACTCCGGAAATTGCCTGATTAAGTATAGTCATACTGAACTTAACGCCGTCAGCAGTCCACCTACCGAATGTACCCTCAAAGTCCACACGAACAACAGGCTCGGTTTTGTCTATCTTAACCACAAAGTCATCAGCGGTAACGGTTTCGTTATTTGAGTAAGATACCGCCTTAAACTTATACTTCCACTGACCTTGAGTCTTAACGGTAATGGTGTCGCCGTCCATCTCTGTCCATTCGCCGCCGTTGACACTGTAATAGTATCTGTATATTCCGGAGAATGCTGATGATGAAAGTTTGATTGTAACCTCCTTAGAGGTCCAAGTATCACTTTCATATGTCTCGCCGTCAGCCTCGGAGGTGATAACAATATCTGTAGGAGCCTCTTTATCAATAACATAGCCGTCATTCAGCTTGCTGTCGGAAACATTACCTGCCTTATCTACTGCTCTCGCTTCGGCATAGCCCTTAAAATTGCTGTCCTGTAGAGGTTTATTATTATCATCATACACAGCCCAATCAGTCAGCGGTGTACCGTTTTCGCCAACAAAGCGATACTCAATTTTGTCTATTCCTGCAACACCCTCATCTTCTGCCTTAACGGTCAGCTGGGTGGTTTTATTAAAGAACAAACCAAAGGACATTTTGTTCACAAATCTTGCAAAATCATTTGTATCCTTATGAGCGACCGTAACCTCGGTAACGGTAGGCTTTTGGGTATCAATATTGTCTATAGTAATCGTCTGCTCACTTTCGAGCAAACTGTTGGAAACAATCTTGACTGTATACTTGCCGTTCTTTGTGACGGAAAATTCCGATTGATTGTCCAGAGGTTCATCATTGAGATAAACTGTTTTTATGCCTGATATGCCTACTGTACAATCACTGATTTTAACTGCATAGGACTTATTGGTAAGCTCGGTTACATCTTGAGTGAGCGTAAACTGTGGAACAGTTTTGTCTATCTTTACGGAATATGGCTCGGTGGCATCGCTCTCAATACCGGCACTGTTCACCGACTTAAATGTATAGACAGAATTTGTATCGGCAGAAACGGTCAGTGTGTCTCCGTCAATTTCTTTCCACACGTCGCCGTCAATATTATAATAATACACTACTGACTCCAGCTTATTGGTGCTGTCCAAAGTAAAAGTGACATCTTTACTTGTCCAAGATCCGTCGTAGTTCGCAGTATCTACGGATACAACAGGTTTTCCGTAAATAATTATAGGAAATTCTGCCTCGGCAGTTCTGTCGTAGTGCTTATATGTTACCTTGACTTTTTGCTCCACATTATATTTGGAGTAATCAATTTGAGAATCGTCAATCGTGTAATCAAATACTTCTTCACGGGGTGCATTGCTGTAATTTGCATACACCTTCAGTCCACTCAAGTCGAGCTTGCTTGCGCCCTCAATATATGCATACTGCGGCGGTGTAATGTCAATAGACTCCACTGCCTTAGAATTAACCTTGACCGGAAATACAGCACGGAACTGCTTGCCTGCTCTGACAAGAGTTACAATTACATATTGCTCTTTGTCAATCAGAGTCGGGTCAAATCCGCTTACCTCATAATCATCAACATCAACGCTGATAAGAGAGTCGCCGTATATATCCGCATCGGGATAGTATTCTTCAAGTTTTGAGCGATCATATATTGCAGAAACTTTCATTCCTGTCAAATCGAGTTCTGTGTCACCCTCAACATACTCATATTTTTCGGGGACAGTTACAGCTATATTATTAGGCTGAATTTCTACAACCTCAATCTCTTTTGAACTTTCGGCATAAGAGCCGTCAACAGAGGTGTTGCCCTCTCGTCCGAACAGCCATAATGTTGTCTTACCGGCAGACTTACCGTAGACCTTACCGCTAGAATCCACGGTAGCATAGGTGTTTTCAGTGTTGCCTGAGGTGCTGTTCCAACTTGAATTCCACGGGCGGCTGCCGTCATCGGTTGTGAGGCCCCAATGTACATTTTTTACGCTAATTCTTGACGGTGAAAAAATAGAGGTATATGTTCGTGGAAAATCTTTTACAACATAGTCATTGCCTGTAATTGATGCACCAACAAGATTATTTACAGATGCGCCCCGTACATTGAATGTAATAGATGCAGACACGCCACCTATAATCGCTGTAATAGTAACGGATTTTGAATTATAAATAGTCAATCCACCGGAGTCGAGACCGAGCACCTTTCCGTTTTCGTCAACAGATGCTATTGACGAATCAGAACTGTGCCATACCACATTTTTAAGCAAATCCGGATCGTAGTCGGCAGGCAGAATATTCTTTATATCAATCTGGGCGGTCTTGCCTTCTTCGAGGAAAGAGTCACGGCTGCCTGTCAAAATATTTGTGGTAAATCCGTTACCTTTTTCGAGAGTAAAACTGGTTATAGGCACACCCGATGACACAGTTTTTTCTGCCTCAATGCTCGTACCGTTATATGTAACTTTAACATATATTTTAATTATTCCGACACCTGTCGCAACGAGATTACCGTTCGTATCAATAGTCGCAAATCCGTTATTGGCAGGGGTATCGGCTGTGGCAAGCACAAGCTCATTTGTCTGAGAATCATAAATTCCCCACTGCCGCTGAACGCCTGTATTAGTGTTAAGTCTTACAGGGGTTATATCGGCAGTATACTTATTTGTTTCATTAAGGGCAATATTTTCATAACCGTTGATTTCAACGCTGTTGATTGTGTCGCCGATAATATTCCTGTTAATTTTTAGCGAAGCCGTTTTTGAAACGCCGTCAATAGTTGCCGTGATTGTGACGGTTTTTGATAACTGCAAACCCTGACCTGCGTCAAGAGCAGTAACTGTTCCGTCTTGAGTGATAACGGCGGCTGAAGTATCCGAACATTCCCACTTTACATCACCTGTGTACGCACCGGCAGGAGAAACATTTTCGATAGTAAGTTGAGTGGTTTCGCCCTCTTTTATATCAAGAGTTCCGCCGATTGCAAAGTCGGTAACAGGAAGTTCTTCACGAGAAACGACCTTAAATTCAACGGTATCTGTAACCGCAGAATAAAGAGCGTTGTCGGGATTTGCACGAATATAAACAGTACCCGGAGAAGTAAAGGTTACAAGACCGTCGGAGGTAATTGTTGCGTGCTTCTTTGATTCGGTATCAAGAGCCTTGCCGACGCTCCATTTAACGCTTTGCTTAAGTCGAACGGGAGTTACTGCACCGTACATTTGCACCTGCTTGCCGACAGCAACGGTTTTTGGAACGGTCTTTTTGTTTGTAATATGTACACCCGTAGGCCATATATTACCTGCCAAGCTTTGGTCAACCACAACCTCTGCCTTATCGGAAGCAAGAACTTTTCCGCTCCCGTTGACAAGCCGAGCCGTGATTGTGATTGTCATATTATTCAGCATTTTTTCAAGAGCTTCACCCATAGTTTGGTTAATGCCCTTTACAATCGCAACAATCAAGTCAGTATTGAGGTTACTGTCGTTAAGGTCGATACCCGCATTTGCAAAAGCCTTTTCAATAGCGTCTGCGGTTGCATTACCGATGAGCGGAGTTGGGCGAACCTCATTATCAAGCCAATATTTGATGACGGCAGCTTTTGAGTAATCGTACGCAGTTACCTTGCCTGTTTCGTCAACATCCGCAAGTAAAGGCATATTGCTTTCCCACTCAACGGTTGAGCCTGTCGGGAATTCCGACTCCGAATGAGCCACAAACTGTGCAGAATCATATTCGGTGATGTGCAAAGTTTCAGTAAGTTCGGCATCGTTATAATAAATGGTGATACTTTCTGCTGCATTAGTCGCTATAGTCGGCAAAGTAACAGAAAACACGAGAGAAATACTTAATAATATGCTTATAAATTTTTTCATAAAAACTCTCCTATTTATATTCGTTTTACAAACATCTAATAAGTACATAAATTATACCATATTTCTATTGATTTTACAATAAAAATGAATATATTTTACAAAAAAGAAACCCACTAAGGCATTATACCTTAGTGGGTAAAAACAACAAATTAGCCGTTGATTTGCTTCGCGATTTCTTCGGCGAAGTTTTCTTCTCTCTTTTCGAGGCCGTCGCCCTTTTGCATACGAATAAAGCCGGTTGCTTTAATCTCTGTGCCAAGCTCCTTAGCTACTGAATCAACGTAACCTGCAACTGAGCCCTGGAAAAGATCGGAACGAACAAAATCCTGCTCCATAAGGCAGATTTCTTTAATCTGCTTTGAGAGTCTGCCCTGTACAAGACCTGTGAAAATCTTGTTTTCTACAATCTCAGCCTTGTGAGATACAGCAATACCTGCAAGAATCTCAAAAGCTTCCTTAGAAATGAAGTTTACAAAGTTCTTTCTCTGCTTATTGTCGAGACCCTGATAGATAGTGATGTCCTCATCGCTCCACTTCTTCTCATCGATAGCTTCTTTAATGAGGCTGCTGAGAATAGGCATAGGAAGTGAATCAGGCTTGTTGAGAGCACTGTCAATAGTGATTGACTTCATCTTAGCAAGCTCATCGTCAGAGATGTCTGCCTTGCTGAGATAATCAGGATTCATAGCAGCAATCTGCATAGCAACATTCTTACCCATAGCGTCAAACTCTGCTGTCTCTGCCTTTGACTCGTCAGCTACATCGAAGCCAACCATAACGCCTACGCTGCCGCCTGCGTGAACATAAGTAGAAACAACGCCGTCCATTCTGTCGAAACGACGAACTTTCATATTCTCACCGATAGCAAGAACAAGGTCGTTAAGAGTCTCGGTAACAGTTCTGTCTGTACCGTCATATTTTTCTTCCTTAAGAGCTTCTACATCAGCAGGATTTGTAGCAATGATAGTCTTTGCTACGCCCTCAACGAAGTTCATAAACTTTTCGTTCTTAGCTACGAAGTCTGTCTCTGAATTTACTTCGAGAACAACGCCCTGCTTCTTAGCCTTATCATAATATGGAAGAACAACGCCTTCTGCAGCAATTCTTGTGGACTTCTTCTGAGCTGCTGCAAGACCTCTTTCACGAAGAAATTCAATAGCCTTGTCCATATCGCCGTTAGCCTCGACAAGTGCCTTTTTGCACTCCATCATACCAACGCCGGTCTTTTCTCTGAGTGCTTTTACATCACTTGCTGAAATTCCCATAATTGTATCCTCCTTGAAATAATATCTATTAAAGTAAAATTATTCTGCTTTTTCTTCTGCTGCTTCTTCTGCAGGAGCTTCTTCAGCCTGCTCAGAAACATCACTGCCGTCTCTGCCTTCGATAACAGCATCAGCCATTGCACCTGCAATGAGCTTTACGGCACGGATAGCGTCGTCGTTGCCCGGGATAACATAGTCAATCTCATCAGGATCACAGTTTGTATCAACAATAGCAACGATAGGCAAGCCAAGTTTTGTTGCCTCTGATACAGCGATTCTCTCCTTGCGAGGATCAACGATGAACATTGCGTCAGGAATCTTCTTCATCTCTGTGATACC
>URJF01000083.1 GCA_900548085.1 uncultured Oscillospiraceae bacterium
CTGCCACGGTTAAAATTATCGGTCAAAACAAAAGTGCGGCGATACATAAGATATTCGTTATAACTCAGCACTTTACCAACGCCGGACAGCGGAGTTTCGGGCGAAAACGGTACAATTATATCCGTATCAAAAGGTGCGTCAAGGCTCTCGTTTTCGCAAAAAGAAATCTTCCATTTTCCGTTAAGAGACATATAGCTGTCACGAACGAACTGCGGTCTCGGATACTCGCTGAGAGGGCAATCTTTGTTTAGATCCTCTCCCCATTTTGTATAAAGCATTATTTTTCCTCCATAACAATTTTATGGTCAATTATTTGGATATGTTTATTACAAATTTCAAGTGCAGCACGCTTGTGCGATACGATAATGCAGGTTTTATCCTTAAGCTCCTTTAGGTTAGTAAGGAAACGCATCTCGGTAGCCTCATCAAGAGCGGAGGTAGCTTCGTCAAGGAGCATAACCGGAGACTTTGAAAGCAAAGACCTGGCGATAGCAAGACGCTGCAGCTGGCCCTCGGACAAGCCTATACCACGCTCACCGATAACTGTCTCTAAGCCATCGGGCAATTCATTAACGAACTGGTCGCTACAGGAGATACGGATAGCCTGCTGTATTTCCTCTTCGGTAGCATCGCTGTTAATAAAAGTGATGTTGTCACGAATTGTACCGGACAACAAAAAATTGCCCTGGGGAACATAGGAAAAAAGCCGTCTTGTATGGAAGTCGGCAGGTATTGAGCCGTTGTTGAACACAAGATCAATATTGCCTTGTTCTACCTTGAACACACCTAACAGTAATTTCAGCAATGTGCTCTTGCCTATACCGGAGATACCCATAATGGCAACGAAATCGCCCTTGTTGATTTTAAGTGAGGTACTGTCGAGAATAATATCTCTGTCGTATCTAAATGAAATGTTATCAAAGTCAATATATTTGAGTCTGTTATATGTATCGACCACATCAATGTCGGAATGATTATCCTCCTGCTCGTCAGGGATATTTTCTATCTCAATAAGTCTCTCCGCCGAAGCAATGATGGTAAAATACTGAGGGAGCATATATGACAGGCTGGCAAAAGGAGTTTGAATCTGATTAACAAGTTGGAGCATAGCGGTGATTGTACCGTAATCTATGCCGTTGATAAGGCGGTAGGCGCCGAATGCAAGAGCAAACACATAGCCGAAGTTAAACACAAAATTCAGTCCTGCATTGACTGTTATGCCGAAAAATCGTCTTTTCATCTTGGCCTTATAGTTTTCACTTTGAAGATTGTCAGCCTCATCTGCAACCTTGTCCTCTACACCGAAGGCTTTTACAACAAGAAGGCTGGTAAGTATTTCTTGGACAAATGATCGGGTTTTGCCCTCTGTTTCCTGAACTCTTTTGTGAAGCTGTTTGAGCTTTTTTCTGAACACATGGGAAAACAGGAAAACAAGCACACCGCCAACAAGAAATATAACTGCAAAAATCTTATCTATAAAAATGAGGTAAATAAACGCACAAAGCAGTTTTACAACATAATAAACAAGATTAGGCAAAATTGTGGCAAAGCCGTCGGAAATAAGAATGATATCGTTGAACATTCTGTTGTGCAACTCGCCGGTATGATATTTTGATATTTTAGAATAATCCTTACGCATAATGACCTTTAGCATATGCTCCTTGAGTATCCACTCAAGTTTGCACTTACAGCGTTCGGTCAGGCTCTTGTCTGCCAATGACAACAGCATTTGGAACATAATCAGCACAAAGAAGCATATAGCATAGAACATAACTCTCTTAAAGCTGTGCTCCTCTGTAGCGGCATTGATTATATTCTTTGAAAAATTAGCAAAGATAACGGTGGTAACTGCATTTACGGCATTGATAATAACAATCAATGCAACCTGCCAACGCTGTGCCTTGCAGACATTGTTTATCCATTTCAGCGTAGCAATATCCGACTTGTCGAACTTTAGCTTATTATAACTTGTATATGACGCCACGACTTACTTCTCCTTGTTACCTTTAATTTTGTGATAAATAGGGCGAAGAACTTTCAGCACAGCCCCTTTTACTTTCATATATAACGGACGGATAGGAATGAGAGCTACCCATATACGAGAATACAGCTTATATCCCTTATTAGTGCTAAGGTCTATATACTTTTTTCCGTTCTTATAATAGCCGATGAGCTGACCGCAAATCATATCGTCGGTAACATATTCACGCTTTAGCAAATTGTCTCCCATAATGATATAGTGGTCATCGTGGACCTCGATAATGCGGTGCATAACATATTTTCCCGACGGCAATATATAGACCGGTATATCATATTTTTTCAGTCTGCCCTTTGGGCGAACTACTATGATATTATCTCTGCCCTGATGTATCATAGGACGCATAGAAGTACCGAGAGTAAGTCCGGTATATTTTCCGTCGGTCTCCAGTGCTTCCTTTATAGACTTAAATTTTTTCATATATTCAACTCCGAATCGTAGTTATCAAAAATTATTATCTGACGAGTACAACCGCATGAGCGGATATTCCCTCTTGTCTGCCGGTAAAGCCTAAGTTTTCTTCTGTAGTGGCTTTTACGCTGACTGCGGAGACATCAACACCGCAGGCGGCGGCAATGTTTTTGCGCATTTGGGGAATATAAGGTTTCATCTTAGGCTTTTGGGCTATGAGAGTTGAGTCTATATTCTCAACAAAATATCCTGCTTCATTTATTATTCTGTTCACCTCTCTGAGCAAAACAAGAGAGTCTGCGCCCTCCCACTTAGGATCGGTGTCGGGAAAATGAGTGCCTATATCACCTAAAGCGCAAGCACCCAACAGAGCATCCGATATTGCGTGAAGGAGGACATCTGCGTCACTGTGGCCGAGCAGTCCTCTGTCGTGAGGAATGTCAACTCCGCCCACTATCAATTTTCTGTTTTCAACGAGTTTATGGACATCATATCCGTGTCCTATTCGCATAACATCACCTTATTTTTTCAATATACTCTCGGCAAAATCTATATCCTCGGGAGTAGTAATTTTTATATTTGTGTAGTCGCCGGTCACCATTTTTACCTTTTTGCCGTAATACTCTGCCAGCTGACAATCGTCGGTAAAATCTCTGCCGTTTTTTTCTGCAAATTCGAGAGCAGATTTGTAAAGCTCAAAATCGAATATCTGCGGTGTTTGGACCGCAAACAAAGTGCTTCTGTTCGGAGTGTTCACCACAAAGCCGTCCTTGTCTACCACTTTGATTGTGTCTTTTACATACACACCTGTAGCGGCAGCGGAATACTCCTTTGCCGCTCTTACGGTATCGTCTATGGCATCGGAAGAAATCAATGGACGTGCGCCGTCGTGAATAGCGAGCAGTCCGCATTCGTCTATAGTCTCAACAGCATTACGAACACTCTGCTGTCTCGTATCTCCACCGATAACGAATGTAACTCTTTCATCTGTAAGCAAAGCAGAAAATGTTTCTAAATCCTGCTCTCTCACAGTGACTATAACCTCGTCTATATCCGAGGAGGACAAAAAAGCATCTACACTGCGTTCTATAACAGTTTTTCCGCCGATTTTCAGCAGCAGCTTGCTGTCCTTTGTTTTCATACGGGTACCGTTTCCGGCTCCGAGAATTATCGCAATATTATTCAATCTCCGTTACCTCCGACAGTTCTTCCTCATTAGGAGTGACATACTCCGTATTGTAATTGTCGTATATAACCATACCGGGCTTTGCACCGTTTGGTTTGTGCACATTTTTGACTATGGTATAATCCACTGCCACATTGGAGGAACCTGCCGCTTTTGAGTTATGGGCGGCGAGCATAGCAGCCTGTCTGATAAGAGTATCGGTAAAAGGCTTATCCTTTACGGCGGTGACAATTACATGACTTCCTGCCGCATCCTTAACATGAAACCAAAGGTCATAATTTTTTGCCGTTTTGAGTGTAAGCTGATCATTTTGGACATTATTGCGTCCGACATAGATAGTAAACCCTTCGGAAGAAATATATTTTTTTGGCGGCAGCTTTTTTTGCTTATTGTTCTTTGTACCTCTTTTGCTGAGAAATCCGCTCTCGTACAGCTCTGTACGGATGGCCGTAATCTCGCTGTCACTTTCGGCACGAGAAAGGCTGTCAATGACCGACTCCAAATATGCCGCTTCGTTCTCTGCCTCGGCAATGAAATCGTTGAGTTTTGACTCAGCCACCTGTTTTTTTCGGTACTCTTTATAATACTTTTGGGCATTCTGTGAAGGTGAAAGTGTTGGGTCAGCAGGTATCCTTATCTCTGCGTTGTTGTCATAAAAATTCTGAAGGTCATAGAAAAATGAGCCTTTTTTCAGTGCATAAGCATTAGCGGTAATAATGTCACCGTATATTCTGAACTTGTCCTTATCCTTACATTCCTCAAGTTCGTTCTGCCTGTTGATTGCCTTTCGTACAGCTCGCTCCCTTAGAGTAGTGAGATGCTTAAACAAATCATTTGAGCGCTGTTTTATGCGGTCGTGTCTGACCTGCTCGTAATAAAAATAGTCAATGAGTGATGAAAAGTCATCAAAAGTTTTCAACTGACACATACCGTCATACTGCTTCGGCTCAAAAAAAGTAAAGTCTTTCGGTCCGTCAAGCATAACAACTGTGGGAATCGGGTGCTGTATATCATTTTTCAACTCTGCGAGCGTTTTGCCGTATTCTATTTCACGGGCAACTATCGGAGAAATACCCTGGAGCACTTCTTGGGCTGCTTTGCTGCGTTTTTGGCAGTGAGAAGCCGACATGGCATTTTCTATATCGGATACATCATCAGTGAGAATATTCTTCTTATGCTGAGCCGGAGGCAAGGTATATTTCAGACCCGGCAGAATTTGGCGCACAGACGACTTGAGAGCGTCAATACGCTTTATGCACTCAATAATTTTGTCGTTTTTGTCGGTAATAATGATATTGCTGTACCTGCCCATAATCTCAATGATGACATTATAAACCACAGGATCGCCCAAATCGTTGCGGCAATCGAACACAAGAGTCAGTATTCGCTCAAATCCATCCTGCCTAATTTCTTTCAGCACACCGCCGCACAGGAGCTTACGCAAAAGCATAGTAAGCATAGGCGGTTTTTTTGGATTTTCGATATGAGCGGAGGTAAACTGAATACGGGCACAATCCGCCTTTGCAGAAAGGAGCAGTTTTTCTGTTCCGGTCCTTGTGCGGAAAGTGAATAGTATTTCATCCTTAGAGGGCTGATAGATTTTGTCCACTCTGTAGCCTGTAACTCGGTCGGATATTTCGTTTTTTAATAAATGGAGATAAATTCCGTCAAGTGCCATTGTAACTTCCTACTATATGGATTTTATGGGGTTTTCTGTCGACGCAGAAATAAATTCTACATCAACAAAGATTTTTTCTAACTTTTCTTTGAGCATTAAAAATGGAATATGCTCTGTCTCATAGTGTCCTGCAGAGATGACTGCATCGCCTCTCTGCTG
The DNA here is from genome assembly GCA_900548085.1 of uncultured Oscillospiraceae bacterium. Classification (GTDB taxonomy): domain Bacteria; phylum Bacillota; class Clostridia; order Oscillospirales; family Acutalibacteraceae; genus Eubacterium_R. The sequence continues at coordinate 5,473 of URJF01000083.1, forward strand.
TGCATCGAGCATAGTGTGGTAGGACATATCGCCTGTAACATAGCAGTCACATTCCTTAGCGGCATTGGGCTGAAACTCGCCGCCGGCACCACCGCAAACGCCTACTCGCTTTATCAATCTGTCGGTATCTGTGTAACGAATACCGGACACACTGAGGGTATCGCTGATGAACTGAGCAAAGTCGTCCATACTCATTCCCTGCTCCAAATCACCAAACACAGTAAAACCGTCGTCGGAGCGATAGGTATTCTGCAAGCCTAACACCTTTGCGAGATTTTCGTTAATTCCGTCCGCCGCCACATCAAAATTGGTGTGAGCACAAAGTGCGGATATTCCGCTGTTCGCCAGGGCATAGACGGCAGAGTCTGAAAGAACATCGGACACCGGCTTAAATATAACAGGATGATGAGTAAGCACAAGGTCTGCGCCAATATCTTTTGCAAATGCACAAACCTCTTTTGTGGCATCGAGAGCCATAACAACCTTTTTTACTTCTTGTCTGAAATCTCCTACAAGGTGGCCGCTGTTGTCCCATTCTTCCTGGGTATCATAGGGTGCTATTGAGTTTATATAATCATAAATATTCTTTACTGTAGTCATAGTTTTTCCTCAATATAATTTATCAGGTGGGAGTAGTCTGTTCCACCCTTTTGCTTATTTTTTAAGTAGTTTAGCAGATGCACAAAATATTCTTTTTGGCTGAAGTCATCTATTTTGCCAACAAAACAATCTATGTCGTCCGGCTCAAACATTTTGCCTGTATAGTGGGCATCGAATATGCTGTACCAATGGCCGCCGTCCTCTATGATAAAATCTCTGCCTATTTCAAACCCGTTTTCGTACAGCCATTTGCGTGCAAGCTCTGGGTGAGTCATAGGATTGAGGACAATATGCTTTTCGGTCACTCGTCTGCACTGTGACAGAATAGACGCTGTCAGCTCACCGCCCATACCGGCAATTATAATATCATCGTAGTCATCGGGGCTGACATTCTGCAATCCGTCGGATAGGACACACTTAATTTTGTCCTCTAAACCACACTGACTGACAAGAAGTCGGCAGGAGTTCAGCGGTCCTTCGTTTATGTCGCAGGCAACC
>URJF01000084.1 GCA_900548085.1 uncultured Oscillospiraceae bacterium
CTGCGGAGCCGTGAGCCTTGACCACGGGCTTTTTGACACCCAAAAGGACAGCACCGCCGTATTCTTTATAATCGAATTGTTCTTTCATATCGTCAATACCCGACTTAACGCCTAAATAAGACAGCTTAGACAAAGTATTTTTGTAAAACGCATCTTTTAATCCGCTCATAAGCACCTTGGCAACGCCCTCATATGTTTTAAGAATAAGGTTGCCCGTAAATCCGTCTGCCACAACTACATCGGCATCGCCATAGGGAATTTGTCTGCCCTCTATGTTACCGACAAAATCATACGGTGCCGCCTGCATAAGACCATACGCCTCTTGAACAACAGGAGTTCCTTTTGTAGACTCCGAGCCATTATTTGCAAGAGCTACTGTGGGGTGCTCAACTTTCATAATATTGTGCATATACAGACTTCCGAGAAGTCCAAACTGACACAAATATTCCGGCTTGCACTGAGCATTTGCACCGCAATCCAACAGTAAAAACGGATTGTTTGCACTAGGCATAACCGAAGCGATAACAGGACGCTTTACACCCCTAATTCGTTTTGTAATAAAGGTAGCGCCGACAGTAATGGCACCGGTGTTGCCTGCACTGACGAAAGCATCGCCTCTGCCGTCATTAAGCAGCTTAAATCCGACTGCCATAGACGACTCGCTTTTTTCACGCAACACGGACTTTGCGTCATCACACATAGTGATAATATCTCTCGCATCAACTATTTCATAATTTTTCAGCGTGATATTATGCTGTTTTGCACAATCAATGATTTTTTCTTCATCGCCTACGAGGACAACATCTATATTGAACTCGTCTACAGCAAGCATAGCACCCTTCAGTATTTCCAAAGGGGCATTGTCTCCGCCGAATGCGTCAATAATAATTTTCATCGTTAATCACTTCTTCTATATTTTCCAAAGAACGCTGTGCCAAAGCCATATAGCGTTCTCTCTTGTCTCTGATTTTAGGCTCGATGGGGGGCAAGACGCCGAAATTGGCACCCATAGGCTGAAAATTCTTTACACTGCCGTCACTGATATATCGAGACAGCGCTCCTATCATAGTGCAGTCATCAAGAACGAATGTGTCCTTTTCGTTAGCTCTCAACACGGCATTTTTGCCTGCCATAATTCCCGAGGCTGCGGACTCCATATATCCCTCTACTCCGGTGATTTGACCGGCAAAAAATATATTGGGATTTTCCCTTAGCGAAAAATCACCGTTAAGCACTCTCGGTGAGTCCAAGAATGAGTTACGGTGCATAACACCGTAGCGAACGAACTCGGCATTTTCGAGTCCGGGTATCATAGAGAACACTCGTTTTTGTTCGCCGAACTTCAAATTAGTCTGAAATCCAACAAGATTGAACATTGTTCCCTTGCTGTTTTCTCTGCGAAGCTGAACACACGCCCACGGTCTGTGACCTGTATTCGGGTCAACAAGTCCAACCGGCTTCATAGGACCGAAACGAGGTGCATCCAAGCCACGCTTAGCCAACTTTTCTATAGGCATACAACCCTCATAGACATCAAAATCGTGAACAACAGCGCCCTCCGCATTTATCAGCTCATCAATAAAACTTTCGTACTCTGCTTTGTTGAACGGGCAGTTTATGTAGTCATCATCGCCGCCTCTGTCATATCGAGAGGCACCGAATGCCTTTGACATATCCACACTGTCTGCGGTAACAATAGGCGCCGCCGCATCATAAAACGACAAATAGTCGCCGCAAATTCTCTTAATTTCGTCACTGAGTGCACCTTCTGTAAGAGGTCCTGTGGCAATAACGAGAATTTCGTCCTCGCAAGGCTCTATCTTGTCGTACACTCTGTGCTCAACCGTAATATTCGGGTGAGACAAAATCTTGTCCGTAACCTCTGCGGAAAACACATTTCGGTCAACTGCCAAAGCACCGCCTGCCGGAACAGCACACTGTCTGGCGATAGGCACAGTCAACGAGCCAAGGCGAGCCATCTCCTCTTTAAGCAAACCCGCGGCACTGTCAATGCGAGAGGCTTTCAGTGAATTGGAGCACACAAGCTCGGCAAAATTTTTATTTTTATGTGCAGGGGTAAAATGAGCCGGCTTCATCTCAATGACAGTAACAGGATAGCCTGCTTCGGCTATCTGCCATGCTGCCTCACAACCGGCAAGTCCTGCACCTACTACTGTGAATTTTTTCATTACTTTTTCTTAGGTACAGGCTTTGTAAATCCGCAACCCTCTGTGTCGGGACAATAAAGCACATTACCTTTTCTCCTAAACAGAGATTTTCCGCACTTTGGACAAACCTCATCGCTGGGTGCATCCCAAGTAGAAAAGTCGCACTCAGGATAATTTGAGCAGCCATAGAACGGTGTGCCTCTCTTTGTTTTCTTTTCGATTACATCTCCGCCGCACTTTGGACATTTTGCACTGGTCTTGTATATCAGCGGCTTAGTGTTGCGACATTCGGGGAAGCCGGGGCAAGCAAGGAATTTTCCGTATCTGCCGACCTTGACTACCATATTTCTGCCGCACTTTTCGCAGACAACATCACTTTCTTCTTCTTTGAGCTTAATCTTAACGCCCTGCATCTCTTTCTTAGCCTTTTCGAGAGGTTCTTCAAAATCATCATAATAGAGACGAATCATATCGATATAATTCTTTTCACCGGAGTCGATTTTATCCAAATCAGCTTCCATTTTGGAGGTGTATTTTACATTGACGATATTAGGAATTTTATCCTCCAACAGTTTAGTTACCGCCTCGCCTAACTCGGTAGGTACAAACTGTTTGCCCTCTCTGACAACATATTCCTTAGAAAGAATAGTAGTTGTGATGGTAACATATGTGGAAGGTCTGCCTACACCGTTTTCCTCCAAAGCCTTAGTGAGTGATGCCTCGGTATATCTCGCAGGTGGTTGGGTAAAATGCTGATTGCCGAGTATTGACTTCAGCTTGAGCACATCGCCCTCGGTCATTTTAGGAAGCGGGGACTCTGAGCCCGACTTTGAGGTATCGTCTGTCTTTTCCTCATAAAGAGCGGTAAAGCCGTCGAACTTAACTGTATAACCGGTTGCATTGAAGATATAGCCGTTCGCCTCAATCTCTATTTTCATAGTTTCCTGATGGCACGATTCCATAAGAGATGCTATAAAACGCTCCCATACAAGTTTGTAAATCTTATATTGGTCTGAGGTCAGAGAGTCCTTAACCTGTGCCGGTGTAACATTAGGCATAGACGGTCTGATAGCCTCATGTCCGTCCTGTGCGTTGCCTCTGGATTTAAAGTAGCGGGGCTTAGCCGGAAGATACTTTTCACCATAAGTATCAAGAATGTATTGATTACCTGCTGCACGAGCCTCCTCTGATATACGGAGAGAGTCGGTACGCATATAGGTAATAAGACCGACTGTACCCAGGCCCTTAACATCAACGCCCTCGTACAGCTCCTGTGCCGCTTTCATAGTGCGGCGAGCCTGAAATGACAAACGGCGAGATGCCTCCTGCTGAAGCGTAGAGGTAATGAACGGCGGTGTAGGATTCTTTTTACGAGTACCTTTTTTAACTGATTTTACAACATATTCCGCATTTTCAAGATCAGCGAGAATTTTGTCGCTCTGCTCCTTTGACGGAATCTTATTTTTTTCGCTGCCTACCTTGTTGCCGTCTTTGTCCTGAACAAGAGCGGCGGCAAAGGTTTTGCGCTCAGGAGGGTTGGTGAACTTTGCATCTATTGACCAATATTCCTCCGGCTTAAATGCTCTGATTTCGTTTTCTCTGTCTACAACGAGACGAAGTGCGACAGACTGAACTCTGCCGGCTGACAAGCCCCTTCTTATCTTTTGGCTTACAAACGGCGAAAGCTTGTATCCGATAAGGCGGTCAAGTATTCTTCTTGCCTGCTGTGCGTCGACTAAATCCCGGTCTATCTGTCTCGGGTGCTCCATACCGTTTTTTACACCCGTCTTTGTAATCTCGTTGAATGTAACTCTATTCTTGTCCTCCATATCCAAATTGAGTATGTTTGCAAGATGCCAAGAAATAGCCTCTCCTTCACGGTCAGGGTCGGTTGCAAGATAAACATAATCGGCCTTGTCTGCCTTTTTCTTTAGATCCTTTACAAAGTTTTCTTTGCCCTTAATGATAGCATATTTGGGAGCGAAATCGTGCTCAATATCTACGCTCAATCTCGCAGCCGGCAGGTCTCTGACATGACCCATAGAAGCCACAACATCATAGCCTTTTCCTAGATAGCCCTTGATGTTCTTTGCTTTTGCCGGTGACTCAACAATTACTAATTTTGACATATATTTGTTTCCTTTCGGTGTTACTTTCGTTTATATAATTTGCCGGGGAGTGCTTCCACCAGACCTTTCATTTCTAACAGCGTCATGGAGATAAGTGCGTGCTTTGCGTCTACTCCGGCTCTGTCGGATATGGTGTCTATATATGCAGGCTCATCACCTGTAGCATCAAATATCAATTTTTCGTTACCCTCAAGAGCATATGCTTGCTGCTCTCTGATGGAATGATTGTGTCTGTCCTCTGTTATGGTATCAAAGGAATACTGACTGCTGTCAAGCGCTTTTGGCTCTCCTGTACCGGTTACAAAGGTATTGTTCTTTATTTCTGTTATAGTACGAGCGGAATCTAAATTCACCGTGTCATACTTGTTTGCATAACATTCCAAAATTCTCTTTGGTGAGGTTGCAACCGAAGCACCCTGCTCAATGAGTTTGTTACAACCCAAAAATCTGTCATCAAGCACCGAGGACGGCACAACGAATATATCTCTGCCCTGGTCTATCGCACAGTTGGCAGTAATCAATGAGCCGCTTTTTTCTCCTGCTTCTCCCACAAAAAGTCCATCGGACAAGCCACTTATAATTCTGTTTCGCATAGGGAATGTATGCTTTTCAGCCTTAGTAAAAGGCATAAATTCTGTAATCAATGCACCATTTTCTTTTATCTTTTGGCGCAGTCTTTGATTTTTCTTCAAATAATTGGTGCCGAGACCGCAACCCAAAACGGCAACGGTAACCCCATTTGCATCAAGTGCACCGGTATGTGCCGCAGAGTCAACACCCAGGGCACCTCCGCTGACTATTATTGCGCCGCACTCGGTGAGTCCGTGTGCCATAAGCCTCGATACAGTCAAAGCATAGGGCGAAGCATTCCTCGTACCGACCATACCTACTGATGCGTAATTATCAAAATCCGGAAATTTTCCGTCGCAATAAAGTACGGCAGGCGGAGTGTCGGTATCTCTCAGCTTGTCGGGATAACGGCTGTCATCATAGGTGATTATGTCCCACCCGTTTTGGCGGCAGGCATAAATTGTTTCTTCAGTCGCATCCACGGAAATGTTGTCTATCTTCTCCAGCTTTTTAAGTGAAAACAAGCCACTGCCCGTCCGCTGTCTCAGTGTGCTGTTATACAAATTTTCAGCCGAGCCGAACTCCTCTGCAATGCCCTTTACATTACAGGCATAGCCCAATGCCATTTGGAGCCAAATCCAATACTTTACTCCATCTGTCATCTCAGCATCTCCCACATAACTATAGAGGCGGCAACACTTGCATTTAGGCTCTCTGCTCTGCCAAGCATAGGGATGGTCAGGCAATCGTCGCATATTTCCTTTATACAGTCGGATACGCCGTTAGCCTCATTACCGATAACACATACTGTCTTGCCGTTCAAATCCGCCTCAGTTATCTTAGTAGCGGCAGAATCGGGAACGGTGGCGAAAAGCAAATAGCCGTCTGATTTCATTTCTGTCAGCATATCGCCCAAGCTCTCGCAATGTATCAGCGGTTGTCTGAGTACAGAGCCCATTGATGCACGGATAGCCTTAGGGTTGTAGATATCGCAGCCACCGGCTGCAATAACACAATCAATACCAAGAGCCTCTGCCGTTCTGATTATAGCACCCAAATTGGAAGGGTCCTGAACATTGTCGAGAGCAATACACTTTTGACCTGTGGTGACAGTTGCATTGCTTTTTTGTTTGCACACCAAAAAGATGCCCTGACTGTTGGCGGTTTCGCCTAATTTTTTTGCTATGTCCCCTGTAATTAGGTAGGAACGATTACATTTATTTTCTAACAAAGCTGTTTTTTGCATATATTTATTTTGAATATTCTCAGTCACCAAAAGAGTATCGAGCTCATAATCGGAATTGAGAGCATCAAAACAAAGGCGTGCCCCTTCTAAGACAAAAAGGCCACGGCTTTTTCGTTCTTTAGAGGAGGACAACAACTTTTTTGTATCCTTAATTACGCTGTTATTTTTGCTGCTAATCGTTTCCATAGGGCACCTACGATAAAAATATTAAATATAATATACATTATATTATAAAAAATTTCAATACTAAATTTCAAAACTAACTGATTTCAATGTTGACTGACCGACGGTTTTCCGTTATAATTAGAATATCAAAACAGTAAAGGAAAATGTTTATGCCATTTTATGACATCGCCGGACTTACGGTAAGAATGAACAACTGTGGCGGAAGAAGTGAGAAGCAAGCTATACCCTATCTTGCAAAAAATCAGGATCCCGAAC
>URJF01000085.1 GCA_900548085.1 uncultured Oscillospiraceae bacterium
ATACCTGTCCACTGAGAAACTACTGACGCAATCTCGTCGGTGGTTACAGACTTAACCTCGTGAGAGGATACGTTCTTCCATTTTTCTTTTTCGTCAGCCAAGAGCTTTTTAAGGTTATTCTGCTTATCACGAAGCTTTGCGGCAGACTCAAAGTCCTGAGATGTAACAGCCGACTGCTTTTCTTGCTCAAGGCGCTTAATCTCATCCTCCATATCTTTAAGATTTTGCGGTATAGTTTGAGCATTAAGTCTTACGATTGATGCGGCCTCATCAATAAGGTCAATAGCCTTATCAGGCAGATATCTGTCAGCGATATAACGAGAGGACATTTTTACTGCGCTCTCAATAGCCTCATCAGTAATCTTAACCTTATGGTGTGCCTCGTACTTATCACGAAGTCCACGGAGAATCTCAACAGCCTCTTCTTCGGTAGGCTCGCCTACTGTAACAGGCTGGAATCTACGCTCAAGTGCGGCATCTTTTTCTATATTCTTACGATACTCGTCGATAGTGGTTGCACCGATAACCTGCAGCTCACCTCTTGCAAGTGATGGCTTAAGAATATTAGCGGCATCGACAGCACCCTCTGCGGCACCTGCGCCCATAATGGTGTGAACCTCATCAATAAAGAGGATAACGTCCTTGGCAGCTTTTACCTCATCCATTGCCTTCTTAATTCTTTCCTCAAAGTCGCCACGATACTTTGTACCTGCAACCATAGAAGTTAAATCAAGAGCAACAATTTTCTTATTTTTCAGCAATTCGGGAACTTCGTCCTGAACAATTTTAAGAGCCAAGCCCTCTGCAATAGCAGTCTTTCCGACACCGGGCTCACCGATAAGGCAAGGGTTATTCTTGTTACGACGAGAAAGAATTTGAATAACACGGTTAATCTCTTTTTCTCTGCCGATAACAGGGTCTATTTTGCCCTGCTTAGCAAGCTCTGTCAAATCTTTACCGAACTCATCGAGAGTAGGTGTTTTGCTCTTTCCCTTTTTGCCGTTCTTTTTGCTCTCGGTAGCATCACTCTCTCCGCCGGAAATAGATTCTGCAACAAACTGCAAAATCTCATCAACGCTTACGCCAAGCTCATTCAAAAATCTGACTGCATACGAGTCAGACTCTTTGATAAGGGACACAAGCAGATGCTCAGTACCGACAAAAGAGTGGCGCATACTTCTTGCAATTTGGAAAGACAGCTCAATTATTCTCTTAGAACGAGGAGTGAAGTCATCAGGCGACAAACGGGTAGGATTGCCTGTACCTATCTCTGTTCTGATAAGATTATCAACATCCTCTGCTGTTATTCCCTTTTCGTTCAAAATTGAGGCTGCAAGACCTGTACCCTCGCTGAGAAGACCGTACAGTATATGCTCGCTGCCTACATAGTTATGGCCGTAATTTTCTGCGGCTTTTATAGCGAGGTTAAGCACCTCGTTGGCTTTTTGTGTAAATGAATTAAACTTGTACATACTGATACCTCCAAACTTAGGTTAGGCATCATTACCTAACCTTAATCCAATTTTTCTCTGACCAGCTGTGCACGGAGTTTTGCACAAGTACTGCTGTTCAGGTCAGCTTTTGCAGAATCCATAAGTGTGGCATCCTGCAACGAATATATCATATCTCCCACTGTTTCGTAGGAATAGTCAAAATATCCTAAGGATATGCCAAGGCGCACCAATGACATATAGTCAAAAAATTCTTTTTGCTCCAACTTACGAGCCATCTTCAACATACCGAGAGTACGATAAATTCTGTCCTCAAACTCCGGATCATCCTTTATCATATCTCTTGCAGCTCTCTCCTGCTTTATGATTTGGTCACAAATAGCAGACAAATTGTCGAGAGCACTCTTTTCGCTAATGCCCAGTGATACCTGGTTGGACAGAATGTACATATCACCTGCGGCAGAGGGATACATCTCTCTGAGAGACAGACCCAACTTACCTACCATAGATGACAGGCTGTACATAGCGTCTTTCTTTGTTAATCCCGGCAGGTGCAGTGCAAATGATGCACGCAATCCGGTTCCTAAATTGATAGGAGAAGAAGTAAGAAATCCGAGTTTTTTGGAAAAAGCGATTTTTTGTCCGTCAATGAATATATCATCAACTTTATCCGCTTTTTCATATGCGGAATAAATATCATTACCCGCAGCGAAAGAATTGATACGGATATGGTCCTCCTCACAAAGCATTATTGACACATTTTCATTTTTCGATAACAAAAATGCAACAGGTTCTTTTGACTCTGCAAATGCTTTGCTTATAAGTCCTTTTTCTGCATAGGACATAGCCTTAGCACGACTGACATCCTGCAAAGAAACCAAATCAAATTCGTTGGCAAGATAAGAACTTTTTATGGTAGCGTACAACCTTTTGGTGACGCTCTTTTTCAGTTCCGTACTCATTCTGACAGGAAAAGGTGCATCGGCTAAATTGCGTGCAAGCCTCACCTGAGAGAACATAACCACATCGGAATTGTTACCGTTACCTTGGTACCACCTTGACATCTATTACTCCCCCTTATCCATTTCTTTAATCTTATCTCTGATTACAGCGGCATCCTCAAAACGTTGTTCTTTGATTGCCTGTTTAAGCTCTGACTTGAGTTTTTCTATCGGAGAAGGAGCAGAAGATTCTTTTTCATCTTTCTTTTTATCCTCTGTTTCTGTGTATGTTACATTCTTTCCGACATGCTTTGCTCTGCCGTGGAGTTTTTCGATACTCGGCTGGAGTCTGTCCTCAAACATTGAATAGCAGTTGCCGCAACCGACTCTGCCCGAATTGATAATGTCATTAAAGGATGAGCCACAGCTATCGCATCTCTCAACACCTGCAAGAGAATTAAGTGCAGCTGCGCCTGCTCCGAGTAAACCGCCGAAGAAGCTGTCCATACTGAACGGCTCAAAACTGAAGTCGTCCATTACGCCAAGCTCTCTTGCACAGTCTGGACAAAGATACATTTCTTCTCTTTGACCGTTAATTATACGTTGAATATGTGTATTTGCTTCTTTTTCATGGCAATGTGTACATCTCATAATAAATACCTCCTATAATATCTACTGAACTATTCAGTTAATATATGCCAATAACATTTGTTTAAGCTGTCTGGCACGGATTTCGGCTGACAGTGTATGGTCAAGTCCTTTGTAGTTATTCTCAAGAATACAAGAGGACATCATCATCGCTGTCTTTTCGTCTAACAATCCCTGGTAATTTGCATTAGAAAGATGGGCACGGGCGGTACGCTCGTCAATTTCATCTCCAATGCTGTTAATCAGGCTCATCAGTGCGTTTGATTTACTGTCGGCTCTAGTGATTAGGATATAACCTCCGCCGCCTCTGCGGCTCTCAATCCTGTAACCTGCCTCGGGAGTGAATCTGGATGTGATAACATAATTTATTTGGCTGGGAACACATCCGATTTTATTTGCCAAATCATTACGCTGAATCTGAACCGATGATGTTTTATCGTCAAACATATCCAAAATCATATCAGCTATTATATCGCTCATTTTCATTTTTTAATCATCTCCCTAAGGACATACACCTCAAAGTTATCTCTGACTTTGACTTTCTTTGTCCTTTGATTATGTTATAACATATTGGTCAGGGAAAGTCAAGAACTTTTTTAAATTTTTTTGACTTTTTTTGGCTTTTATTTTTTTGGTCACTTTTTGGCGAAAAAAATCATAAAATGGAATATATGTCCTTTGGCTGTTATGGCAGGACATATAAATAAACCAAGGAGGAAAGGTATGACAATCTATAACGGCAGAGATTCGTACTGCAAGTGCTGTCCACCAACCCCACCAATGCCGCCACAACCCCCATGTCCGCCGACACCACCGCCCGCAATTATAGGACCTACAGGACCTATGGGTCCAACGGGGCCCCAGGGTGTGCAAGGTATCCAAGGCGTTCAAGGTCCTATTGGGCCTACGGGACCTCAAGGCATTCCCGGTCCTAACGGAATGGCAGGAGCAACAGGACCAACCGGTCCGCAAGGAATACAAGGTGCGACAGGTGCTACGGGCGCAGTTGGTCCGACCGGTCCGCAGGGTGCGACAGGCGCTACGGGCGCAGTTGGTCCGACAGGTCCGCAGGGCGCGACAGGTGCTACAGGTCCCACAGGTCCGACAGGGACAGCCGCAGTAGCAGATTACGGAACATTTGCGGCTCTTGCTCCATCTGACAACGGTGACCCCATCGTTCCGGGCGGAACGGTATCGTTTCCAACCACTGTAGTAAATTCCGGGTCTATAACAAAACTCACCGACTCAACATTTAATCTTGCAGATGAAGGAAATTACCTCGTAACCTTTACAACCACTACTGCGAACGCAGGACAATTCGGATTATTATTGAACGCAACTCCCCTAACCTATTCTACAGTAGGTACTAATCAAGAAAGCGGAGGAACAATAGTAATCACCGCAATCGTCCCTGTAACAGCTCCCAACAGTGTGCTGCAAGTAATCAATCCTGCAAATAATCAAACATCTGTCAGTATAAGGACAAATGCCGGCGGTGCGTCAGCGACTGCAACACAACTCACAATAATAAAAATCTCATAAAATAAAGGCGGCAATGCCGCCGTACATAAGAAAGCACAAAGCGAGGCAAAGAAATGAGTAAATATAAGGTAATAGTTTATGCAATAAGTAAAAATGAAGAAAAATTTGTAGACAGATGGGCAAAATCGATGGCCGAAGCTGACGGAATATATGTATGTGATACCGGCTCCGACGATAACACAGTAACGGCACTGAGAGAACACAATATAAATGTAAAAGAAATAAAGGTAGAACCATGGAGATTTGACACAGCAAGAAATATATCATTAGATTTTGTACCTAATGACACCGACATATGCGTTTGTACCGATTTGGATGAAGTATTCAAACAGGGATGGCGAAAAGAATTGGAAAAATATTGGACAAGTGATACTACAAGAGCAAAATACGAATACACATGGAGCTTTGACAAAAACGGAAACCCCTCCACAGTTTTTTTGGCAGAAAAAATACACAGCAGAAAAAACTTCAAATGGGTACATCCCGTTCACGAGATATTGGAATACAGCGGCAACCGGGACAAATATGTTTATTTGCCGGAGGTTAAGCTATATCATTATCCCGACAATACAAAGTCGAGAGGACAGTACCTAAAATTACTGGAGCAATCTGTTGAGGAAAACCCCGATGATGACAGAAATGTGCACTACTTAGGAAGAGAATATATGTTCTACGGGCAGTGGGATAAATGTATCAATACACTGAAAAGGCATATTAAAATGCCATCATCACAGTGGAACGACGAGAGGTGTGCCTCTATGAGATATATTGCGAGGGCATACAAAGCTAAAGGAAACTACTATGAATCCGACATTTGGTATCTAAGAGCGATAGCAGAAGCGCCATATCTGAGAGAGCCATATGTAGAGGCGGCACAAAACGCATACGAAGAAAGCAAGTGGGAAAAGGTATATTATCTATTGACCGAGGCTATGGAAATAACTACAAGACCACTGACATATATTAACGAAGAATACTGCTGGGGCAGTTTGCCATACGATTTGTTATCAATAGCTGCATATAATTTAGAATTGTATGAAAAAGCGCTCACATACAGTAAAAAGGCGTCAGAGCTAAACCCTAACGACAACAGAATAAAAGAAAATATAAAAATAATAGAGCAAGCGAAAATCTCACTTGCTCACAACAATTCTATTATATCACAAAACAACTAAAATACAATACTTTAATTAAACTAAAAATCAGGTATAATAAAGATGTAAAGAGAATTATCTTTTTACAAGGAGGTAAAATTTATGATTAACATTTCTGCAAGAGGATTCGACCTAAAACAAGGTGCAAAGGACGGTATTCAGGACGAACTGAAAAGGATTGAAAAAATGCTGCCCGACAACGCATCTTTTAATGTAACACTCACAAAAGAAAGAGACGACTACGAGTGTGATATTACAGTAAAACATGTTGGCTCATTCATCAGAGGTGAAGCGAGAGCTGACAGAATTGAGCCGGCAGTAGATATGGCAGTAGATGATCTTAAGAGAAAGCTACGCAAGCTAAAAACCTTCTTCGTAGACAAAAAGAGAAAGGGCGGAATAGATGAAATAGCACAAGCTATTGATGTGCTCGGCGAAGAAGTATCGATGGATAACTTTGATGAAATGTACTACGACTCGGTAGATATCACAAGAAAAAAAGTTATTGATCCACATATGATGACAGACGATGAAGCAATAGTACAGATGGAAATGCTCGGTCACAGCTTTTTCGTATATCTCGGAATAGACGGCGAGACAAAAATTATTTACAAAAGAAAGAACGGCTATGGCGTTTTGATATGTGAATAGCTAATATTTTTAGGGCACCAAAACAGGTGCCCTATTTTTATAAATAACTTTAACATATAACTGTAGAGAGTCCACCGGACTGTTTCTGCCAAATCATAGATTTGGAGCATC
>URJF01000086.1 GCA_900548085.1 uncultured Oscillospiraceae bacterium
CAAGCCATACCTCATTGTGTCCTCGTCCAGCAACTCAGTATGAGTAGTAAAAGGCAAAGCATGGGGTGCGATATCTCCCCTCTCAATCGCCGCAATCAACTCTTTTTTGTTCTTATCACTGCCATAATGCAGTGCCTCCTTGAGTATCCAAGAGCCTGTAGTCCAAACAAATTTTTTACAATCGTCGGTATTAACACTTTTTGCTGTTTTGACTGCATTAGGTATAAACTCATCTATATACTTTTTTCTTATGATTTCCGCATAATCGGTAAAGCCTAAATCGAGATGCGTCTTAGATACAACAATAACTTTTTTCATAAACACTCCTTATAGGAAAATATCTCCCACAGAGAAGCCGAGGGAGATATTTATTGTAAATCATTTATTATTCATTTTCAACAGATTCTACTGAATTGTACTGTTTTCTCTGCTCAAGGAGAGCCTCATGGATTTCTTCCTTACGCTTACCTGTCTTGAGTTCAATATCCTCAAGGACATCTGCCAAAAGAAGCTTGTGTTGAAGTTCCCTGTCTCGTAGACGGCAGCGGCATAACTTCCTGTCATATAGGAAATCTGCCATTACAGCTTGCGGCTATGAACAGCAGTAACATATATCCCCAGCTGCTGACAATAGAAGCAGCCGTAACTAAAAAAAGGAATATATTTACCAAGCTGCTATGATGGATCCACACACAGCAGCAGAGCTGTCCATAGACGACATTGTGTCACTGTGTGATGACCTGATAGACGCACACAAGGGATGGCTGCCGGAATACAGATAACAAAAAAGATTATTCACAATCAAAAGTGAATAATCTTTTTTGTCTTACGCAGTTTTATTCTTTTGCGATACAAGACAAAACGCCACTGCCACTGCTGCCAAAATCATCCAAAACAGTATTACCGTATTCCAACTGCCACACTGCAATATTCCGCCGGCAACAAAGCAAAAACAAATCTCTGTCTCTTTTTGTTTTATAACCTAACACTTTACTTCTAAAAAAGCCATCGGTTTATCCGATGGCAAATAGATTTACAGTGTAATGTTTTACTTTCTGTTTTCTACCAATCTCTTAACCACATTAACAAGGGATTCGAGCTTTTTCGTCATCTCGGCAGGAGTCTCTTTCATTCCTCTCTGTGCCCAGTTGAGCACAATTCCGGAAATTCCATAGCCGAAAAACTCAGACAAAATAAGTTCTTCGGACGGGTCAGACTGGAGTCCGTTGCGGATACCCACATTCTTAATAACTTCCAAAAATTGCTGAGTGGATATTCTGCTGATATAGCCGGACAAATCGTTTGCGTTTATCTTCAAGGCAGACTGATAAAACTTTTTGCTCTCGCTCATAGTATGGAATGTGTTGTAGAACTTCTCATACATATTGTCGAGAGTAAATCCATTGGTCAACGGCTCCAAAAGCTCGTTGTACAAAAGCCAGTCCAAAAGCTCATATCTGTCCTGGAAGTGATAGTAGAATGTTTGTCTGTGGATGCCGCATCTGTCGGTTATATCGGAAACGGTAATTTTTTCAAAATTAGTTGTTTCCATAAGTTCTTTGAGGGCACCGGCAATCTTTTGTTTTGTAATTTCGCTACAGGATAAATTATTTTTCATTTTTGTCCATACCTTTCAAATACTTTTTGACATTATAGCATAAATTTCCGATTTGTACAAGTGTACAAATTCATTTTTTTTTACAAAGATGTTGAGTATGCCATAATGCCACCCTTTGTTATATCAACAATACCGTAATATCCCTCTCTGACAGAGCCGGGATTAAGGTAAACTACGCCGTTTTTTCTGTTTTCATACGGCTCATGCGTATGACCGAAAAGGCAAATATCTGCGTGCTTTTGCTCAGCAGCCTGCTCCAGCTCGGTATAGCCGTGCTTAACATGATAAGTATGTCCGTGGCAGAACATAACCCGCTTCATATCACAATAAATCAGCTTTTCATACGGCAAGAGACTGTCCCAATCACAATTTCCGGCAACTCTCTCATACTTTATGTCAGGATACAAATCCAAAACCTGAGTAACGTCAAAATCGCCGTCTCCCAGACTGACAAACAAGTCTGCATCCTCGTGGTGACGCTCCGCAATATTGAGAAGTTTACCGAGGCATCTGTGAGAATCGGAAGTAACGATTATTCTCATTCATAAACACTCCTGTCGATTCATACTATTGAGTATGATTATACTATGAAAGGAGAAAATATTCAATGCAAAAAGACGACAAAATAATAGGCAATGCAGCAAAAAAAGCCAATATAGACATAAGCGAATTCAAAAAAGCAGCAGAACAAGGCAAGGCTCAAGACTTCATAGACAAAAATCTGTCAAAAGAGGCTAGCGAAAAAATCAAAAAAATACTGAGTGACAAATCTGCGACAGAAAAACTTTTGTCCACCCCTCAGGCGAAAGAGTTAATGAACAAAATATTAGGTAAAAAGTGAGTACAGTATGGATAACATCAACGATATAATTTCATCTCTCTCGGCAGAGGATATAGAAATGCTCAAGGGAGTTGCCGGCTCAATACTCGGTCAAAGCGGCGATAACACATCTTCGGCTCAATCACAGCAAAGCAGTCCCCCGCAGTTAAACAATCTGGCATCGGGATTAGGATTGAGCCAAGATGATTTCAATATGATGATGAAAGCAAAAAGTATATTCGACCGAATGAACAGCGCTTCGTCCAAAAATGCCGACCTGATAAATGCACTCAAGCCGCACTTATCCCCTACCTCCCGCCGAAAAGCCGACCAGGCAATTAAGATACTCAAGCTCTTTGAGGTATTGCCCTATCTCAAGGATTTGTTCTGATGGCTGACTTTTCTTCCTCGGACATAAATGAGGCAAAAAGGCGTGTGGAGGAAATGCGCAAGAGGGCAAAAAATATCGTTGATGAACCTGCCGAAAAAGACAACAGCAAGCATACTGAGCCACCTTTAAAAAATACACAGCAGAGCACATCCTCCCAAAATCCAATAAGTTCACTGCTTCACAGCTTTTTGGGCAACGACGGAGATGACTCCTCGGCACTGATACTCGCACTGATTCTGATACTGTCAAAGGAAAAGGCGGACAATATGCTTATTTTAGCTTTATTATATATTTTATTGTAATTATTATGGAAATTCAGAGGATAATATGGTATAGTAAATAATCAGAGAAAAATTACGGAGGCAAAAATGAAGGAATTTTCTAAACAAAGCATCTGCGACGGTGTAGAACTCGTAACCGTACACACCGACAGATTCAAAACTAACGAAATGGCAATAAGCTTTTTACTGCCGCTTACAGAAGAAACTGCTGCAAGAAATGCCCTGACAATTTCTTTACTGTCAAACTGCTCCGAGGAATATCCCGATATGCTCTCAATCAAAAAAAAGACGGCATATCTCTATGGTGCATCTATAGAATCCACAGTCCAAAAAATAGGCGAAAACCAAAGCCTTCAGCTGACTGTATCTTCTTTAGATGACCGTTTCAGCCTCGGTGACAGCATAAGTGAACAAACAGCCGAAATGCTCATATCTCTCATAACCAAGCCCCGCCTAAACGATGACGGAAATTTCTACAATGAGGATATAGACAGAGAAAAGCGCATACTTATCCAAAAAATACAGAGCGAAGAAAACGAAAAGAGAATTTATGCGCTCAACGAAATGCAAAAGACAATGTTTGAGGGTGAACCTTTTTCCGTAAACAAATATGGAAGTGTAGACTCCATAAAGGCACTTACTCCTGCCGATGTCAAGGCAGCATGGAACAATTTTCTTTCTAATGCAAAAATTCAAATCACCTGCATAGGTTCATCTAACGAAAACAAGCTGGCAGAAATGCTGAAGAAGGCTTTTTCCGAGATTAACAGGAGTTACCATGCACCTGTTGCGGCAGTGTTTGTCCCTGCTGCAAGTGGAATAAAAGAAAAAGAAGAATGTATAGATGTAAAACAAGGTAAGCTCGTTTTAGGCTACAGAGTGAATATGAAACCCGATGACGAGCACACTCCTGCAATGCGTGCATTCTGCGATGTTTTCGGCGGCGGTCCATATTCAAAGCTGTTTGCAAATGTCCGTGAAAAGCTGTCTCTATGCTACTACTGCTCTGCACGATATGACAGAAGGAAGAGCGTCATAATCATTCAGTGCGGTTGCGAAAAAGAAAATATGGACAAGGCTGTAGCCGAAATAGAAAATCAGCTGAACGAAATAAAGGCAGGCAATTTTGATGAGGAACTGAAGGCATCAAAGGCGGGTCTTTGCGACGCTATCAACTCTGCTAATGATGATTCGCTGGTACTCTTAGGCTGGTACTCGTCTCAATCGGCTGACGCAAAAATTCTCAGCCCGTCGGAGTCTTCCAAACAAAATGAAGATGTCACAAGGGCAGAAGTACAAAAATGCGCATCACTGCTGTCTCTCGACACAGTGTACAAGCTCTATGGCAATAAGGAGGCAGAGTAATGAATATAACAGAGCACAAGTCTGATATACTGAACGAAAAATACTACCTCATCAATCACCCTACAGGACTGAAAATATATGTAATGCCGAAGGAAAACTATTCTTCTGCTTATGCAGTATTCGGCACAAAATACGGCTCTATCGACACCCGCTTTAAGCGCAGTGATAAAAACGAATGGACAGAAGTACCGGAGGGTATCGCTCACTTTTTGGAGCACAAGCTGTTTGAGAGTGAGGATTTGGACGCCTTTGCACGCTACGCAAAAACAGGTGCGAGTGCAAACGCTTATACTTCATTTGACAAAACCTGCTATCTTTTTCAATGTAGCAACAATTTTGATGACAGCCTCGAGATACTTTTGGATTTTGTCCAAAATCCTTATTTCACTCCCGAAACTGTCCAAAAAGAACAAGGCATAATCGGTCAAGAAATCACAATGTACTATGATGTTCCCGGCTGGATGAGCAGTTTTAACTTACTGAGGTGTCTGTACCATAAGCATCCGGTACGAATTGATATAGCAGGCACGGTCGAGTCTATTTCACAAATTACGGACAAGCTGCTGTATGACTGCTACAACACCTTCTACAATCTGCACAATATGGCTCTTGCCGTAGTAGGCAATGTAACGGTGGAACAAGTGCTGAATGTATGCGACAAGTATCTAAAACCGGCTGAACCGCTGTCTATCGAAAAATCATTTGAGGACGAGCCTGATACTATAGTAAAGAATTATGAGGAATATCATTTGGCTATGTCGGTGCCTGTATTTTCCTTTGGATACAAAGAGGCATGCAAAAAGCCTATACAGAGCCAAAAGGATTATATCGAGACAAACATTTTATTGTCCATTATCGCAGGCAGAACCTCCAAATTGTATAACGACCTATACAACGAAGGTCTACTGAACGATAATTTTTCTACAGAATACTTTATCGGCTACGGCTACGAGGCAGTAATGTTTGAAGGCGAAAGCAAAGACCCGCAGGCAGTTGCCGACGCTATTAAGGCAGAAATCGCAAGGCTCAAAAAAGACGGAATTGACAAAGAACAATTTGAGACCGTGCGCAGAGCGCTGTACGGCAAAGAAATAATGTCATATAACGACATTGACTCAGTGGCAAATTCCTTTATTGCCTGCGATTTTAACGAGTGGGATATATTTGAGGCTATGGATATTTACAGAAACGTAACTGCAGAGGACATCCAAAACAGACTCAACAGTATGATGAGCGAGGACAAATCCGCTCTGTCTGTAGTAAAAAACAAAGACGAATAAGAGGACAAAAAAATGAGTGATTTTACACACGTATATTTTGACGGCTTAGGCATTAACTTCAATCTGCCGTCAGTAGCATTCACCGTATTCGGATACGATGTACACTGGTATGGAATAATAATTGCTTTCGGCTTTGCACTCGCTGTGCTGTACGGAGGCAGAATGGCATACAAATGGAAAATGAGCCTTGACGGAATGACGGATGTTCTCATTTGGGGTACGGTCTTCGGTATCGTCTGCGCTCGGGCATATTATGTGATTTTTGAGTGGAGCTATTACAGCGCCCACCCGGCAGAGATCGTGCAGATTTGGAACGGCGGGCTTGCCATTTACGGCGGCATAATCGCAGGCGTTATAACAGGCGCTCTGGTCTGCCGGCATAAGAAAATACCCGTCATGGCGCTCGGCGACCTTTTTCATCGTCTCCATGACGAGCTGGTTCTGGTCGCTCGCGGTGTTGGCGTCGGTGTAGATGGGGGCCATCTCGTGCTGGCCGGGCGCGACCTCGTTGTGCTTGGTCTTGGAGAGCACGCCGAGCTTCCACAGCTCTTCATCGAGCTCCTGCATGTAAGCGCCCACGCGGGGACGGAACGCGCCGAAGTAGTGGTCGTCCAACTCCTGACCTTTCGGGGGCTTTGCGCCGAACAGGGCGCG
>URJF01000087.1 GCA_900548085.1 uncultured Oscillospiraceae bacterium
CAGTGGTCTTTAGAGCCTCCTCGAGAGCATCGACATTCATACCGTCTGCCTCTACGGGAACACCCTTCAGCTTACAGCCATAGGAACGAAAGCAATTAAGCGAGCCGATAAATGACGGCTCCTCACATATAACCGTGTCGCCCTCGTTGCACAATACTTTGGTAGTTAAATCCATAATTTGTGTAGCACCGGAAACTACGAGAAGGTCGTCAAAATCTCTGCCGATTTTCTCTCTGCGTGCAAGCCAAGATTTCAGCTCATCTCTAAGTTGCTGATAGCCCTCGGTAACACCGTACTGCAATGCCGTAATAGGCTCCTCTGCCAGAATCTCAGCCGAAATTTTTTGCACTTCCTCTACAGGAAAGGCATCCGGTGCCGGATTGCCTGCTGCAAGAGGGATAATAGCCGGATCGGCAGTCGCTTTAAGTATCTCTCTGATTGCGCTGGGCTGGAGAGAAGATATTTTGTCAGAAAATGTGTAATCCAATATTTCTTACCTCTTTTACAATTAGGACAGATTGATTATTCCGTCCTCTTTTAGCTTTTCTACCAAACGCTGAGTATTCTTTCCGTCGTGGAACTCAACGATTTTCGAATATCTCTTTTTGTACTCTTCGGGTTGAGGATTATTATAGTTTCTCTCTATAGCCTCTCCCAATCCGTCGGTGCTGTAAAAATAATCGCCGTAAACATTGTTCTCATTGAGCATAAGCTTTGTGGAGGGACCGTATTGTGCCATACAATAGTCCTTTTCTTCCCAATAGAATACAACTCTGACACCTCTGTAGAACGCGTCATAAGCTATGGAAGAATAGTCGGTAATGAGAACTCTCGCACTCTTGAGCACATCGTCGTATCGAGCACCGATAAATACCTTGTCGCCAAGCTCAAGCTTAGAGTTTTTGAGTTCATTCACAATGAGTGGATGAGGCAGAATGATAACATCATCCTTGAGCTCATCGGGAACGCTGTCATACAGTTTTGTAACCATCTTAAAGTAGCCTGTCTGCGAAAAATCGTCACGGGCAAGGTTAATCTCCCACGGACGCCAAGTAGGCATTATAACAATCTTATCAGCCGTAGGCAAAAGTATATTTCTGTCGAACTTAGGCAGACCTGTAATGTACAAATCTTCGGGATAGTGACCTCCCAAATCAACAAAGTGATCTGCCTCCGCATGAGAGGAAACGACTACTCTGTACTTTCCGTTCAGCTTTTTACGATTGAACATATTTCGGGACTCACTGTCGAGAGACACCATATACATAACACCGTGCTGTAAGAAAACATAGTTCAAATTTTTGTCCGAAATTTTCTTAAGAGCCGGCAGATTGAATATCTTTAGGTCTATGGCGTGAACAAGGGCCTCTGTACCGATAAATGTCTTTGCCTTAAAGAAATACAGGTAGTGCTTAAAGCTGTGCTTGTACACGATATTTGGCAAATATTTTTCGGGTATTCTGTCTATGTATTCATAATCACGGTCAACAATAAAATATGCGTCCTTATATCCGTGATCAACAAGATACTCAAAAGTAACGCTCGCACTCTCCTCATACTTTGACGAATTCTTTTCGTACAGCATAACGAGATTTTTTGCCTTTTTTCCGTACCATAGCAGTGACAGACAATAAGCCACAAACTGCTTAAAGCGTTCAGTACCCTTGTCGGACTTAATATATGAGCGAACATAAACATTCAGTCTGTTATTCTTCGACTGTCTGAATATAGCTACAGTGTCTGTATCTCTGTCATACATAACAGGACCTCTGAGTCCCATAAATATGCGATAAATAAGCGAAAAATAAATTATGTGACACTGAACGAGCTTGTCATATCCGTTTCTGTAGCAAAGGGCTACAATGTTTGTGGCAGGCATATCCACCACATCCTTTACCGGTATATCAAAGGAATAAATGCCAAAATGACTTTTGGACAATTTATTCTTACGAGCAATATATTTAGGACAATATTCCTTAGTGCCGACTGAAATATAGGTATCTCTCAATCTTGTTTCGACAGGTGTCCTGAGTTTGAACAGACTGATGCACTTCATTCTTTTTTTCGTCTTAATATAGAGCGGCAAAATATTGTCCATTGACGAATTTTTGCGAAAACTGCCGTCTGCAATATCATTGTCCGCATTGCGAAGAACATAGTCGGCATTTTCTTTTTCTCTGTAATCAATTTCGCAAAAACCATGTTTAAGCTCATAAGAACGAACAAAGCTCTCTGTTTTTGCAAATCGCTTGCTGATAGCGTAATAATCGCCGTGCCGTACAAAAAACTTTTCGCCGGACATCTTAGATAAAACGCCTGCCATAACCGAGTTGCCACAAGAAAAGTCTACAACTTTCTTTGGCGATACAGAATAGAACAATCTGTTCTTTTCGTTTTCAAACAACGAATCAAGGCGTTTTGTATCATTAGTATTACCTGTCATCTTGTGAGCGAACAGCTCTGCGGCATCGCCGATGCCTGCCTGTATGGCAGTAATGATGCCTAAGGTCGTTACTTCCCTGTCTAATGAGAGTACAAATTCCTTTGACGCTTTGCTGAAATTATGGCGGTATGCTATCACATACCTGTATTCCGGATTTTCGGAAATGTATCTCTTTATATTTTCAAAATGAACTTCCGGCAATGTGCCTGCATACAACAAGCAAATATTGTCATCGGGCATATGACGGCTGACGCTATAAAAATCAGAATGTCCGCTGACCATAAGCTCAAATATTTTTTCGCAGCAATCATATGCACCGTTCGGACAATACTCCGACACAAAGTCGTCATAAGGCTGTACAGGCAATGACATTTCTGCAACTGTGCTTTCTACAGTGTCACAAATAGGAAAAGGTAACTCCTCAAACGGAATATATGTTCCACGGGTTTCGAGGTATTTTTCTTTGTCATACGCAAAGAGAATTATCTTTTTCTTAGTAACGGCAAAATCAAAAAATACGCTGGAATAGTCTGTAATCAATCCGTCGCAAGCACCCAAGATTTCATATGTATCATAATCGGGAGAAAAGCTCTCGATATGCTTATACTCACTGCAATCTATCTCAGACGCAAGCAAAAAGTGAAGATTGACAAGCAAAAGGCTGTCATCACTCAGCTTTTTATCGAATTGTTCAAGAAGTGCTTTTGTTTCTTTTATTTGATTTGCTGTATCGGCAGTTCTGCCTGTACCACGCCAAGTGGGCATATAAGCAAATAATTTTTTATTTTCGTAGCCGAGCTTTTTCTTAAACTCATTGCATTTGTTTTCGTCATAAAAAACATAGTTTCTCGGATAATTTGCAATAAGCTCGTTTCCGCTAAAAATCGGGTCTAAATCATAGTCGTCCATAAAGACATTGCGTGTAAATTCATTAGGAAAAAGAGCATAATCGCTCATGAGATAGTTCTTTTGGATATTGGCAAGAGACGCCAAATTGGATTTATCCGATTTTCCGAGAGTTTTGAGCGGTGTACCGTGCCAAGTATTGAGGAATACCTGCTCGCTCCGTTTGCTGAAATACGGCGGGAACGAATTGTCTGTCATAAGATACTTTGCTGTAGCCAAACACCTGCAATACTCGTCCGAATTGCGCACAACGAGACGGACGTTCTCAAATCCATAGAACGCCATTCTCTCACGAGCCTTTTCTATTGTGCCATCGGTTACGGTGAAAATTGCTCTATACTTGCTCCATCTCGGATTAGTGCAAAGTTCTCTAAGCATAGCAAACATATTTCCGTTAATGTTTGAGCCTTGTCCGCCCTCCAAGAGAACAGAATATTCCTCTATAGGAGCACCGAGATGCCTAATATAAATAGGCTTGTAGTTATTATTCAGTTTTCGTATCTTTTTCTTGATTCGATTAGCCACTGATTTTCCCCTGAAAGAAATATTTATTCGGGAAGCTGGTCTTTATTTTCTTCCGCTTCCTTAAGTTTGAGGTCATTTTTAATCATAGTAGTAGACACGCCCGGTGTTCTCTCGAGATAAACGACCTCACAGTAATCCTTTAAATAATCAAATTTGTCGGAGCCGGCCCAATCGGAGCCCATTACTACAACATCTATATGATACTCTTTTACATCATTGATTTTTTGGTCCCAGCTGTTCTCCGGAATAACCAAATCAACATATCTTATTGCCTCAAGCATCTTTTTGCGGGTTTCATAGCTGTGATAAGCTACCTTGCCCTTTTGCTTATTAAACTCATCGGTAGAAACGGCAACGACCAGATAGTCGCCGAGAGCCTTTGCTCTGCGCAAAATCTCAATATGGCCATAATGTAAAAGGTCAAAAGTACCGTAAGTCAAAATTCTTTTCATATTGTTCACCTCAAGTGTCAAACATACATTAACACAAACCTTGCGAGTATATCTGTGTTACTGCTGTTTTTCGTCTCGACATACTTCTGTCTGAAATCAAAAAGCATATCTCTGTTATATTCATCATTTTTTATAGAAGAAACGAGGTCAGCAGCATCCTCAAAGACCGCTCCAGCCATTTCTTCTCTAATATCAATATTTATTCCTCTGTCCTTCATATATTCGTTGTAGTCCGGCACAAAGAAATACAGTGGTTTCATCAGCAGCGATGCCTCAAAGGCACAAGCACTGTAATCCGTAATAATGATGTCTGCAATTTTCATCAAATCGAAAGATGAAAAATCTCCGTTTGGTGCGTACGCCTCGTCCTTTTTGACCTTAGAAAGCGGATGAGTGCTGATAATCAGCTTATAATCCTCAAGGTCCTCAAACTCAGTCTTGAGCATCTGTGCAACATAAGCCTCTCTGTCTCTGAAAGTAGGGACATAGAGAGCGAGCTTTTTGCCGCCAAAGCCCGGGTTAAGACTGTAGAACTCGGAGGCTCTTGTTTCGCCATCGGTCATAAAATCCACTCTCGGCAACGGACAAATCTTTATTTTGTCATTAGTAACCCCAAAAGCTTCCTTATAAAATTCTGCTGTGGCAGCACTTGGTGAAATGACAAAATCATAATTCTTGTGCATAGACATTGCACGGCTTACTTTTTCGTCTCTGCCTTCTTTTGTACCTACGGACTGAAGTCCAAATTTTTTGAGCGCACCGAGAGCGTGCCAAATTTGAATAACAGTCAGTCTCTTTTTATGCTTTAAGCAAGATACAGGAATAGAATAGGTGTCCAAGATAGCAACCTCTGATGTAGCAAGATAATACATATCACCTATCAAATGAAAACAGTATTTTATCTTAGCACCGACGCCGTCATCTATCATCTTGAGTCTGAATACCTGCTCAACCTGCGAATCCTGCTGTGCAATAGCTTTTTCAAGCATGGACATATCGAGACTTTTTTCATTGCTTTGACGAGAAAGATAAACGATTCTCTTTTTCGTCTTGAACAACTTCATCGGAGCATACAAAATACGCAGACCGAATTTAAGCAAATAAATCAACAGTGCTTTCATACTACCGCCTTATTCGTAAAGTGGATATTTTGCACAGATTTCAGCAACACCGTTAAGAATATAATCCTTCTTGTTATCGTAATCTGTAACTGCAAGTGCAATAAATTCTGCAATTTTATCAAAGTCGTCTGTATTGAGACCTCTTGTTGTAGCGGCAGGTGTACCGATACGAACACCGCTTGTTACAAACGGAGAGAGAGGCTCATTAGGAACAGTATTTTTGTTGAGTGTGATATGGACATCATCTAATCTTGCCTCAAGTTCCTTGCCGTTTACACCCGTACCTCTAAGGTCAAGGAGACAAAGATGGTTATCTGTACCGCCGGAAACAAGATTAAGTCCTCTGCTTGTAAGTCCTTTAGCGAGAGCCTGTGCATTGTCAATAACTCTCTGCTGATATTCGTTGAACTCAGGCTTAAGAGCCTCGCCGAAGCATACAGCCTTGCCTGCGATAACGTGCATAAGAGGTCCACCCTGTGTGCCGGGGAATACTGCGGAGTTAAGTTTCTTTGCAAGGTATGGGTTATTGCAAAGGATAAGACCGCCTCTCGGACCTCTGAGCGTTTTGTGAGTAGTAGTTGTAACTACATCGGCACAAGGAATCGGTGACTGATGCAATCCCGCTGCAACAAGACCTGCTATGTGTGCCATATCTACCATAAACATTGCACCGTTAGCGTGAGCAATGTCTGCCATTGTTTGAAAATCAATTTCTCTAGGATAAGCAGAAGCACCTGCAACAACGAGTTTAGGCTTTACTCTGTTTACCTGCTTAGCAAATTCCGCATAGTCAATAAATCCGTTTTCGTCAACACCGTAAGGAACAAAATTAAAATACTTACCCGAAATATTTGCCGGAGAACCGTGAGTAAGATGTCCGCCGTTGTCGAGGCTCATGCCCATAAC
>URJF01000088.1 GCA_900548085.1 uncultured Oscillospiraceae bacterium
CCCTGTAAATCAGCTTACTAAGGAAGAGAGCGAGCGTTTGCTCAATATGGAAAAAATTCTGCACGAAAGAATTGTAGGTCAGGACAAGGCTGTATCTTCTATTGCAAGAGCAATTCGTCGTGGCAGAGTAGGACTGAAGAATCCAAAGAGACCTATCGGCTCATTCATCTTCTTAGGTCCTACCGGTGTAGGTAAGACTGAACTTTGTAAGACTCTTGCCGAAGCAATGTTCGGTGACGAAAATGCTATAATCAAGCTTGATATGTCCGAGTATATGGAAAAGCACACGGTGTCTAAGCTCATCGGTTCGCCTCCGGGATATGTCGGCTTTGATGAGGGCGGTCAGCTTACCGAAAAGGTAAGGCGCCATCCGTACAGCGTGGTACTTTTTGATGAAATCGAAAAGGCTCACCCCGATGTATTCAATATGCTTCTGCAGATTCTTGAGGACGGTGTGCTTACCGACTCTCAGGGCAGAAAGGTTTCCTTCAAGAACTGTATCATCATTATGACATCTAATGTTGGTGCCAATAAGATTACAGATTCTAAACTCGCTATGGGCTTTAATCACAGCGAGGACGGCAAGGACTCCGCAAAGACTATTGAAGAGCTTGTTATGCCTGACCTAAAGCGTACATTTAAGCCTGAATTTCTTAATCGTCTAGACGAGATAATTGTGTTCAATCAGCTTGAAAAAGACGATATTAAGGAAATTGCACGCCGTATGCTTAAGACTCTCATTAAGAGAGTAAAGGATATGGACATAGACATCGAATTTACCGATGAGGCTGTATCCGCTCTTGCTGACGAGGGATTTGATAAGACCTATGGCGCAAGACCTCTTCGTCGTGCTATCCAGTCTAAGATTGAGGACAGATTGTCCGAGCTTATCCTCGACGGCACTGTTAAGCCTAATACAAAATGCACTGTAGACTTTGAGGATGGTGAGTTCACCTTTACCGACAAAGCTGCAGAAAAAGCAGAATAAAAAATCAACGGTACTCGGTTATTCCGAGTACCGTTTTTTTATTTTATTCTGTCTATGATTTTTTGTGCCTTCTGATATATTTCATTTTTGTCTGCTGTCAAAAATTGACCGTCTTTGTATAGGATTTTTCCGTTTATCATAGTCATTTTTACATTTTCTTTTGAGCCGCTATAGACGATGTTTTTAGTAATATTGTTGATTGGCTGCATATTTGGACGAGCCAAGTCAATTTCAATAAGGTCAGCTTTTTTGCCAACCTCAATGGTATCGCAGTCATTTAGTCCCATACAACGAGCGGAGCCCACAGTCGCCATTTTCAGTATTTCGTTTGCATCTGTGGATGATGCGTCGTTGTCCTTTAGTTTTTGAGTAGCGGCTATTAGATACATTTCTCTAAACATATCGAGAGCGTTATTACTGCTTGGGCCGTCAGTGCCGACCGCAAGATTGATGCCTTTTTTCAGCATCTTAGATACCGGTGCAATTCCTGATGCCAGTTTGCTGTTGGAGCCTGCATTTATGATTGCCCATACTCCTTTTTCTTTGTATATATCCAAGTCGTCATCGTCAACCCATACAGAGTGGTACCCGCCACCACCGTATTCAAAAAGGCCTAATTCGTAAAACAATTTGGTGTGGGAGACGCCATATCTTTTTTTACATTCCTCTACCTCACTCTTTGTTTCGCTTGAGTGGGTGAATACGGGCGTTTTGTATTTTTGAGCCAGCATTCCCATTGCCTCGATTTTATTTTTTGAGGTGGTATATTCTGCGTGAAAACCTAATTTATAGCTGACCAAAGGGTGATAGCTGTTGAAAGTGTTATAGTATTCTTCTATTTTTTCAACGCTTTCTTTAAAATCATTGAGTCCGCCGGTCATAACTGTCCTAAAGCCAAAATCCACACTTGCTTTAGCCATCATTTCCGGAAAATAGTACATATCAAAGCAAGCCGTTATTCCGGATGTCAGGTATTCCAAAAATGCCAGCTGCGACAGGTCGTATATGTCCTGCGGTTGTAATTTTGCTTCCATTGGAAAAATCATATCATACAGCCAGGGTTGCAACGGCAGGTCATCTGCAAGGGAGCGTGCAAAGGTCATTGCAGAATGAGTATGTGCATTTTTGAATGACGGCATAAGAAGATTGCCGTGTAAATTATATACTTCATCTGCGTCCTTGTCGCAGTTTCCGACTGCAACTATAGTATCGCCGTCAATATACACATCTTCTTTAACTGTATTTAAGTCTTTGTCCAAAACAAGACCGTTTGTGAACTTAATCATTGTCTTTAATCCTCTCAAGATTTTCTTTGTAAGGGGTTCTTATGATGCCACGGTCGGTTATTATAGCCGTTATCATACTGTTGTCGGTTACATCAAATGCCGGATTGTAGCATTTAGCTTCATTAGGTGCCATAGGCTCTTTGTACCACATAGTTTTTATTTCGTTTGCATCTCTTTCCTCAATAACTATGTCATCTCCTGTGGGGCAGTTATAGTCGATTGTTGAATACGGACCTAAAACATAGAACGGTATTCCGTAGTGCTTTGCGAGTATTGCAACACCTGATGTGCCTATCTTGTTTGCAATGTCACCGTTTGCCGCTATTCTGTCAGTTCCGACGAGGACGGCATTGATTTTGCCTTGCTTCATAACAAGACTCGCCATATTGTCGCATATGACAGTTGTGTCTATTCCGGCTTTTGTCAACTCATAAGCAGTCAGTCTTGCCCCCTGTAACAGAGGCCTTGTTTCATCACAAAATACCTTAAAGTTATATCCCTTTTCTTTGCCTAAGAGCAGAGGACCTAAACCTGTTCCGTATTCGCTGGTCGCTAAAGCACCGGCGTTGCAGTGAGTGAGTATTCCGTCGCCGTCATTAAGCAGTGACAGTCCGTACTCGCTTATTTTTTTGCACATTGCTATATCC
Source organism: uncultured Oscillospiraceae bacterium (assembly GCA_900548085.1). GTDB lineage: Bacteria > Bacillota > Clostridia > Oscillospirales > Acutalibacteraceae > Eubacterium_R. Next base: position 2,922 of record URJF01000088.1, read on the forward strand.
TCATTGTGTATAGCGATTGCTTCACTTATCAAATCTTTGCCGTCGTTATATGCTTTCAGCATTCTTGTTGTGGCCCAGGATAGATTGACTGCTGTAGGCCTTGATGAGTCAAGGTATTCTTTTAATTCCTTTTTGTCGCCGTTAATAAGCGCCATTGCATATGCCGCAAAAATTCCTATAGCCGGTGCGCCCCGAACCTGCAATTTTTTTATGGCATAATAATAATCTTCTTTTGTCTTCGGCTCTATGTATTTTTCTTCGTTAGGCAGCAGTGTTTGGTCCAAAAGATACAGCCTGCCGTTTTCATATTTTATGTTTTGCATATTATATATTCCTTATTGTCTCGGTTATCAGCTTTTCAAAATACGGTGCAACTTTTTCTGCGGCGGCATTCACTTCATCACCGCTCAGCGGTTTGTCCAGCAGTCCGCAGGCGAGATTGGATATCATGCTTATTCCGCCTACCTTCATTCTGCAGTGTACCGCAGCTATTGTCTCTATTACGGTGCTCATACCAACGGCATCTGCACCCAAAACAGACAGTGCTCTTATTTCTGACGGAGTTTCAAACTGCGGTCCTGTCAGTTGAGCATAGACTCCGGATTTAATATCTAATCCGGTACTTCTTGCAGCTGCCAGTATTGCCTTTTGTATCCCTTTGTCATATGCATTGCTCATATCCGGGAATCTTGTACCGATACTGTTATCATTTTTTCCTATCAAAGGGGAGGGAACAAACATTGATATGTGGTCCTTTATCATCATAAAATCGCCTACATTGAAAGTCTTGTTTATTCCGCCTGCCGCATTGGTCAGTATAATGCTTTCTACTCCCAAAGCACGCAACAATCTAATTGGTGTTACAGCCTCTTTGGCACTGTAGCCCTCGTACATATGAACTCTGCCTTGCATAAGAACTACATCTTTGTCACCCAATCTGCCGAAAACAAATCTGCCTTTGTGTCCCGGTGCGCCGGATGTAGGCATACACGCAAGTTCTTTGTAGTCGATATAGACAGCGTTTTCTGCCTTTTCGCCGAGCTCTCCCAATCCAGAGCCTAATACTACTGCAATTTTTGGCAAATTTTGTACTCTTGACTTAATTATATCTATTTCATTATCAAACATTTGGCTCACCTCACTGATTTTATTATAATATTCACGACTCAATAAATCAAACTATTTTTCTGTTATTCCTATTGCAAAGTACCGGTCAATTTGGTATTATTATAAAGTAATAAATTTTTCCGAGAGGATATTTCCGATATGAAAAGAACAATATCTGTTATTTTGGCAGCAATTATGATAGTTGGATGCGTTTTTGCATTCGCAGGTTGCTCCGGCAAAAACAAACAAAACTACGATGTGGTGCTTATTACCGACGGCGCCGCTATCAATGACAAGGGATATAATCAATCTGCATGGAACGGCATCAAGTCTTATGCGGACGAAGCCAAATTGTCTTGTCGCTATTATCAGCCACAACTTAACGAAGATGGCGAGTTAGAGTCTGCCACAGTTGCAAAATATGTTGATCTTGCCGCAAAGGAAGGTGCAAAGCAGGTTGTACTTCCCGGCGAAGTGTTTGCTGCTTCTGTATGTGACTTTGCACCTAAGTACGAAAAGATACAGTTTGTTCTTATAGATGCATATCCTCACAAAGCTGATGACAATACCGAGGTCAAACTCGATAATGTTATGAGCATATCATTCGATAATCTTCAGGCAGGATTTCTTGCAGGCTATGCCGCTGTATCAATGGGCAATACAAAGCTCGGATATTTTGGATCTTCCGCTTCACAAAAATCTATAGACTGCGGTTCCGGTTATGTTCAGGGTGCCGCTTATGCTGCCGACGAAAGTTCTGTTCCTACCGTGCTTGATTATGCCGAGTATGATGCACCAAACCTAAAGTATGACTATTCATTTACTATTGAACCTGTGTATAAGAAAATTTCCGAGTCTAAGGACACTGTTTATAAGGTCAAGGTAGTCAACGGTATCGGCACAGGCGCATATAAGGACGGTGAGAATGTAACTATCTCTGCAGATCCTGCAAAAGACGGAAAGGTATTTGACCATTGGGATGTGAAATCCGATACAGCCAAGGTCTCCGACAAAAAAGTCAACATCTCATCCAAAAAGAAATCTACTATGAACTTACTCGTAGGTGACTGCGATTGTACAATCACTGCAGTATATTCGGATGCCGATACAGTGCCTGTTACTGTGATTGCTCCCGACGGTACAAAGAATGTTACATATGCTACTAAGGACAGCAAGATTACCGTTACCGCTCCGGCGGCTCAGTCCGGATATATTTTTGATTCGTGGAGCACCGACGACGACTCGATACTCTCCGACAAAAAGAGTAAGGAGACAGAAGTTTCTGTAGCCGACAAAGCTATAGAGTTGACGCCTAATTATGTACAGTCCGAAGAGCCAACCTTTGCTGTTACAGTAAAGGACGGTACAGGCTCCGGCAGCTATATCACAGGTGACAGTGTTAATGTAGTTGCAGACGCTCCTGCAGACGGTTATATGTTCTATAAATGGGAAAATATCGATAATCAAGGCAAATCTACAGGTATTGCTATGGAAAATGAGTACAATTACTTTACTTCATTTGAGATGGTAGACCGATATTCTTCTATAGTAGAGGATATGTTTGACGAGGGCATACAGGTTATGTTCGGCGGCAATCATAAGATGGCTTCATCTATTTTCACTGCTATCGATACTTTTGATACAGTAGTGAGCGGAATCGGCTACGGCATTGACCAAAAGGACGAAAAGAACTGTATTGCTTCGGTTATTCTTGATTACGGCAAAGCCGCTTCATTAGCCCTCAAGGACTTCGAGGGCGGCACAACTCTAAATGCCGACTGCTCCAATGATTGCCTTTATGTTACTAATATAAGCACTGAGGAGTATTCTACCGATAAGGACGGTAATAAAACTAAGAATGATAATTATAATGCCGGATATGTAAAAGCTTATAAGGCTCTTGCTGACGGCAAAATCAGTGTTAAGTCATCTGACGGCGACATTACATCCGTATCTGCGTCAAAATGCCTTACACTTAATAACTGGGTAAAATAACAAAAAATAATATGTTTTGCGGCACGCTGTTTTTCGGCGTGCCCCATTTTAGTTTCAGCCGTTTTGTAAAAATACTTGAAAACCTACTGAAATGGTGGTATTATATATTCATACAATTCTTTTAAGGAGAAAAGATATGAAAATTTCTACAAAAGGCAGATATGCTTTGCGCATGATGGTTGACCTTGCGCAGCATCAGGGAGACGGATATGTTTCGCTGAAAGATATTGCAAATCGCCAAAATATTTCTAAAAAGTACTTGGAGCAAATTGTGGCTATGCTCAACAGACCCGA
>URJF01000089.1 GCA_900548085.1 uncultured Oscillospiraceae bacterium
AACCTCCTATGATGAGAATACCGGCAGGGGACTGCTCCGCCACATATATTTGCGCAAGGCGTTCGGTACCGGCGAAATTATGGCTTGTGCTGTTATCAACGGCAGTACACTTCCCGATTATGATTATTTAGCAGAGATGCTTTCTGCTGTCAGCGGTATGAAAAGTATTTGCTATAACATAAATCGTGATTGTACCAATGTTATTTTGGGCAGCGAGACTGTAACTGTGTGGGGCAGTGACAATATTACCGATGTTTTGTTAGGTAAAAAATTTGTTATTTCACCTAATTCCTTTTATCAGGTTAATCATAATCAGTGCGAAAAATTATATTCTGTAGCCAAAGAGTACGCTGCCCTTACCGGAAGCGAAACGCTGATAGATCTCTATTGCGGTGCAGGTACAATCGGTCTCACTATGTCTGACGATGTCAGTCGACTTATCGGCGTTGAGGTCGTTCCGCAGGCGATAGAAAACGCCAAGATAAATGCCGAATTGAACGGTGTCCGGAATGCAGAGTTTTATTGCGGCGATGCCTTTGATTTAGCAAAGAAGCTGAAATCAGAGAAAATTCAGCCTGATGTAATAGTCTTGGACCCGCCCCGAAAGGGTTGCCAAAAAGAACTTTTTGATGTCATCGACAGCATGTCACCCCAACGCATAGTCTATGTATCCTGCGACAGTGCAACACTCGCCCGTGACTTAGCACTTTTAGCCGAAAAAAATTATATAACCCAAAAAATCACCCCCGTAGATATGTTCCCCCGCACCCCGCACATAGAGTGTGTAGCGAATATTGTTAAAAAGTCTTGATTAAAAAATTAAATAACGATAAAGAATAATCTTTGGGGCAATTTTGAATAGAGATTTGAATACAATTCAACGAGTTGTATTTTACAAGTGAAAAGCTCTCTGCTGTCGTGGGACAGGGGAGAGCTTTTTTGGTTATGCTTGTTTTATTGCGGTGGATTTTTTGTAGATTATTACGGACACGGCGGCGGTTAAGAGCTCGGCTATCCAAAAGGCGTGCCATGCGCCTGTCGGTCCGATTATTTTGCACAGCAAAAATGCGGCGGGTACTATGATTATCAAGTATCTGCACATGGATATTGCCAGTGATTGTACGCCCTTGCCTAATCCCTCCAATGCACCGGAGGAGGTGACCGATACAGCAGATGGGATAAAGCCTATGCTGATCAGTCGCAGTGCGGTTTTGCCTACCTCTACAGTGTCGGGATTATCTGTGAACAGACCTATCAGAGATTGAGGAGTAGCCATACATATCACTGTGCCTACTGCCATAATTCCACAGCACATATACATTACCAGCATATATATTTTGCTTACTCTTTTATATTCTCTTGCACCGTAGTTAAAGCCTATTATCGGGCGCATACCTTGGATTATTCCGTTGGCGGTCAGGTATAAGAATGTTTGCAGTTTATAATACACACCGAGAACAAGAATATATACTTGCGAGAATGCTGCCAAAATTGCGTTGAGCAGTGTTATCAGCAGTGACGGCAGTGCAAGGTTGAGAATTGCCGGTATGCCGATTGAGTACAGCTTTTTAATTACATTTTTGTCGGGCTTTAGGTATTCTTTTTTTATCTTAACATTGATTGGCTTCAGCACGAATACTGCTATGTATATCACCAGCGTAACTGTTTGACCGATACCGGTGGCGAGAGCAGCACCTTTTATTCCCATCTTTGGAAATGGGCCTATGCCGAATATCATCAATGGGTCAAGTATTATGTTGGTTATGCAGCCGCACATCATACTTATCATAGTGGTTTTCATTTTGCCTACAGACTGAAAGATTTTTTCAAAGGAAAGTCCCACCATATTTATTGTCGCAAAGGCGAATACTATATTAGAATATTGTGTGCCTAAGCTGATTATGTTGTTGCTTTTTGTGAACATTTTGAGGAATAACGGCATAAGCGGTATGCACAGGGCCGTCAATACTATTCCGTGAATAACAGACAGTGCTGTTCCTTGAGTTGCGGCATCGTTAGCCTGCTTTTTGTATCCGGCACCTAAGTGTATGGCGATTACTGCATTTATTCCTATACCGAATCCGATTGCCACTGCATTTATGAAATTTTGTATTGGATAAACCAGGGAAAGTGCGGTCATAGCATCCTCGCTGATTTTTGCTACAAAATAACTGTCGATTATGTTGTACAGCGAGTTAATCAGCATTGACAGCACCATAGGCAATGCCATAGACAAAAGCAAAGGCAGTACCGGCTTTGTTTTCATAAAATTATCGTTCATATGCTTCCTCCATGGTTATATAAAAAACCACACGACAAATAGAGTCGTGTGGCGAAAAGATGACATAAAATATCGTCCGGAAAAATCCACTACTGATTTTACGCTAAGATAGTATCATATCATTACTGTGTTGTCAACAAAAATTTATTGCACCGACTTGTGAGTACTTAGGTATGCCTTTTGGATATCCTTAGGCATATTTTTTATGTTTGGAGGATTAACATTCTTTTCGCTTCCGTCTTTTATTGCTTGTTCATAGTACCAGCATTTGAAGTTAATCATATCGAGAACATTGTTCAGTCTGTCAATTTCTGCCATTACATTTTTGCGCTGTTCAACAAAAAGCTCGTGCCTTTGTTCGTAGGTACTGCTTCCCATTGCACACCATTCCATAAAGAGCTTGATATTCTTTATTTCAAGTCCGGATTTTTTAAGACATTCTATGAGCCTGAGTTGTTCGATTTCTCTTTCACTGAATTTGCGTATGCCCGACGCTCTCTCCATATTCGGAAACAGTCCCTCTTTGTCATAGTATCTGAGTGTGGAAACGGGAATTTCGAACATTTCGGATATTTGACCTATATTGTAGTACATAATTTGTCCTCCGTTTACTTTGACCTAAAGTCAACTATAGTGTTATGATACCGAATATGCAGCATTATGTCAAACTGTTTTTTGTACAAAAACAAATTATTTGTCACTTTTTATTTATTATTGAAAATACTATTGTTTTTCTCGTTAGTTTTTGGTACAATAAATCTGTACGCGTGCGTGAACTATTATCTAATGAGCCAACTTCCCCTCATTTCAATAATGGAAGTATATTTCTAATGAGAGGTAAAAGAGATGACTAAGACAAACTATGATGTAATTATAATCGGGGCAGGCCCCGGCGGTATTTTTTCTGCATATGAGCTTGCAGAAAAAAACAGCGACCTTAAGATAGCCGTATTTGAAGCAGGCAATCCTCTTGCTAAGAGAAAATGCCCTATTGACGGCGAAAAGATTAAGTCATGTATTCAGTGCAAGACCTGTGCCATTATGAGCGGATTCGGCGGTGCGGGAGCATTCTCCGACGGTAAGTATAATATTACAAATGACTTCGGCGGAACTCTGTATGAGTACATAGGCAAGAAAAAGGCTATTGAGCTGATGAAATATGTTGATGAAATCAATATGAAATACGGCGGCGAAAATTGCAAACTGTATTCTACAGCCGGCTCAAAGTTCAAAAAGCTCTGTATGCAAAACCAGCTTAATTTGCTCGAGGCATCCGTTAGACATTTGGGTACCGACATTAACTACATCGTTCTCGAAAACATATATAACGAATTGAAGAATAAGGTGGACTTTCACTTTAATACTCATATTGACAGTGTTGACAAAATTGACGGCGGCTATCTTGTAGAAAGCAAGAAGGGTTCATTTTCCTGTAAGGAGTGTGTCGTTTCTGTAGGCCGTTCCGGAAGTAAATGGATGGAAGGTGTTTGTGACCATCTTGGCATAAAGACATTGTCCAATCGTGTTGACATCGGCGTCAGAGTAGAGTTGCCGGCTGTTATTTTCAGCCACCTCACAGATGAGCTCTATGAGAGCAAAATTGTATATCGCACAAAGAACTATGAGGATCAGGTTCGTACCTTCTGTATGAATCCTAAAGGCTCTGTAGTTACAGAAAATACCAACGGAATCGTTACCGTAAACGGACACAGTTATGAGGACCCTGCAAAACAGACAGAAAACACAAACTTTGCACTCCTTGTATCCAAGCATTTTTCCGAGCCGTTTAAGGATTCTAACGGCTATGGTGAGAGTATCGCCAGATTGTCAAATATGCTGGGCGGCGGTGTAATCGTACAGCGCTTCGGCGATTTGGTTTCGGGCAGAAGAAGTAATCCAAAGCGTATTGAGGAAGGCCTTGTTGAGCCTACACTCGCAGCCACACCGGGCGATTTGTCTTTGGTTTTGCCTAAGCGTATACTCGACGGAATTATTGAGATGATTTATGCTCTCGATAAAATTGCACCGGGAACCGCAAATCCCGACACTCTTCTCTACGGCGTTGAGGTAAAATTCTATAATATGGAAGTTGAGATAGACAACAACCTTGAGACTAAGCATAAGGGACTTTATGTTATCGGCGACGGCTCAGGTGTTACTCATTCTCTTTCTCACGCATCTGCAAGCGGTATTTATGTCGCTCGCCAAATACTAAAAAATATGGCATAAGCCAAAAAATATATAAAAGGTGATTGTTATGAAATTAAAAAAAGGTATTGTACTTGGTAATATTGACGGTCAGGATTTTGCTATCGCTACCGGAAAACTCTCAAAGGACTTTCAAGGACTTATTAACAATAATCCTACCGCTAACTATGTTTTTAAGCTCCTCCAAAAGGAACAAACAGAGGAGAGCATAGTTGACGCTATGTTTGCAAAATATGATGCACCTAAGGAGCAGATTCAAGCAGATGTCCACGAGCTTCTTGAAAATATAAAGGCTATGGGCATTCTGGAGGATAATGCATGATTCTCGACTGCAAAGAGTCACAATATTTCTTTGACGTTTTGAGAGCCACAATAAAAGGTGCTCCCGTTCCTGATCCGCCTGAGCTTAATTGGCGTAGATTTTTGGATACAGTTAAGGAGCAGCAGTTTGTGTCTCTTGTTGCGGATTCTTTAGGAAATAAGCAGCTTCCGCCTGATGTCGCCTTCGAATTGAAGCGGTATAAGAACAGTGAGTTCACCAGAATATTATCTGTTCAAAACGAATTTCAGGAAATAAAGGAAATGCTCGTCAGCAATGGTATTTGCTATATGCCTCTTAAGGGTTCAATCATAAAAAAATTCTACCCTAAGCAGAGCTATAGACAGATGTCGGATGTGGATTTGATGGTAGATCTTGAGTACCATGATGTTATCTGCGATTATATGCTCGGCAGAGGATATGATATGGTGTCCGATGGCGGAAATACCGATGATTTTCATAAGGAACCGTATTTTACATTTGAGTTTCACCACGATTTGTTCAAAGATGTTTATGGCTTCTGTCCGGATTTCAGCTTCGTTTGGCAAAATGCTGAACAAAATGCCGAGGATGGCTTTGAGTATGATATGAGTCCGGAGGATATGTATCTCCATTCTGTTGCTCATATGTACAAGCACTTTATCTTGGGCGGTTTCGGTATCAAATTTATTGTGGATAACTACTTGATACTTACAAATAATCAAGATAACTGGAACAGATCATACATAGACGAAAGACTTGAGCAGATGAAAATTGCCGATTTTGAGCAGCAGGTCGCTAAGGCATCTTTTGACTTCTTCGACGACAATCTTTCGGTAGCTCAAGAGGAATTTTTCCAAAGAGCTTTTAGGTACGGCACATTTGTAAACGCAGAGAGTATGACTAACGTAGCCGAAATATACAACAATTATAAAAAAGAGAACGGTGGCTCGGTAGCAAAATATTTATTTATGCGAATTTTTCCGTCTGCCGAAAGAATTAAGAGTATGTATCCCATACTTGTAAAAAAGCCGTATCTTCTTCCATGGTTTTATCTCAAAAGGCTGTTTATAAAGCTGTTTAAGAGCCCTAAAAAAATCAAGAGAGAACTGAACTATATTATTAAATCAAAGAAAAACAAGGAATAATAACTTAATGTCACAAAACAAGAAGTATATCAGAAATTTTTGTATCATCGCCCATATTGACCATGGCAAGTCTACTCTTGCCGATCGTCTGCTGGAGCTTACACGCTCCGTGTCCGAGAGAGATATGCAGGCACAGATTTTGGACGATATGGATCTTGAGCGTGAGCGTGGTATCACAATTAAGGCGCACGCCGTAAAATTGAATTATACTGCCAAAGACGGTCACGAGTATGAGTTCAACCTTATTGATACTCCGGGTC
>URJF01000090.1 GCA_900548085.1 uncultured Oscillospiraceae bacterium
GTATGCTCCTCGCTCCGTTCTGTATCAGAAAATGGGGAAAAAAGAATGTTCAGATTGTAACCAATTTGTTCAATATTTTATTTATTCTGTGTATGTTCCCGTTCTTTACCGGCAGTGCAGGTGCAGACGGAAATATAAAAAATTATGTAATATGGGCTGTTATGGCATGTCTGTATCTTAATGCAGTTGTAGGTGCTTTTGCACATATTCTTAATCCTTCTATCCAAGCTGACATTCGTGACTATCAGCAGTACAAGACCGGTGAGCGTATCGACGGTATGTTTGCCGCAGTTGCTACTATCGGCAGTGTCATCACGCTTATTACTGCCGGCGTTCTTCCTGCCCTTCAGGAAAAATACGGTATGACAAAAGTTGTTGCCGAGAGAGTTACTTCCGATTCATCTCTTATGTCCAGAATGCTGCCCGGTACAGGTCAAACTATCGGTCAGATGCTTTCTGACCAGTTGGCGAACGGCCAAAACAACTTCGTCAATCCCTCATCTGCATTGTATGATGTAAACAATATACTTCTCCCGCTTCTCAGAATTCTTGTTATTGTTGCAGCTGTAGGTGCTACTCTTAATGTTATTCCGTTCTTCTTCTACGACCTTACCGAGATGAAACAAAAGTCTTATGTTCGTGTGCTTAAGGTTCGTGCTGTGTTTGAGGATTACGGAAACAAAGCCCTTAAGGATAAGGATGTTGTAGAAATGATTGACCTTGTCCGCAATGCACAGGAAATGGCAGTAGCCACTCCAAAAACATTGGATAAGTCTTCCTACAAGAATATCAGTGATAAGGCAGAGCGTAAGGCGGCAAAAAAACAGTACAGAGACGATGTTCAGTATAACGAAGAAATAGAGATTTCCAAATTCGTTGTGGATGAACTGAATAAATTTAATTCTGATTTGGGAAAGCATCAGGTAGCAGTATACACCGATATTTTCAACGCCGGATTAGATGAAATTCAAAATACCTCTTTGGCTTCTGCTAAAGCAGAATTGAAAAAAGCAAAGACTTTACCAAAGAATACTCACGACGAAAAAGAGTTTAGAAAGTTTGAAATCGAAATAGCTAAGAAGAAAATTTCTGCTATAAAATCTTATCATAAGTATTATTCATCCACAGATGAGTTCAAGGAGCTCAGCTTTGACACCATTGATGAGTACTTTGACCGTGAGGATAAGCTCGATGATAAGATTGCAGAGCTCGCAAAGCTCAGCCATATTGCTAAAAAGGACAAAGACACCGAAGAAGTTGCTAAAATTAAGGCACAAATTAAAGAACTCAGTGAAGAACGCAAGCTGGTTCGTAAGCTGTCCAAGGAAGAAATGGATAAGCACGCTAAGTTCAACAGAGCTGCAAAGCCATATGTTGACGCTAAAAAACTTCTCACTCAGCAGGAGAATTTCTCCCACTTCGATGAGATTGCCGCTCAGTACGATATAGCAAAAGCTAATGTCGCAGAGGCAGAAAAACTTGAGGCAGAGGCTGATGCAAAACGCATTGAGGAAGAAAAAGCAGAGCTTGAACGCCGTAAAGCAGAAAAAGCCGCTAAAAAAGCAGCAAAAAAGAATAAGTAATTTGTACTTCGGTACAGAGAGATAATCACGTTGTCGGTTTGGTTTGATATCAAGCCGGCAACTTCCTTTTTGATTAAGCTTGTTCTTTTTTGTGCAAACTTAATAAAATTTAGTATTGTAAACCGTTTTGTTTTATGTTAGAATAGCAATGTTAATTTTGTGTGCTTTTGCGCTTTTCTGTGGCGTGACTGCACAATAAAGGGGTTATGAATATGGCAGAAGAATCGCTAAAGGCGAAGGTTACCGGTTTGATTGACCAAGTCAAGTATAACTGGAAAAAACCGCCAAAGGGCAGATATATGTCCTTTAAAGAAATTGCATCATACTCATTCGGCGGTATAGGTGCATACCTTATTGTTAGTATGAGTTACATCTGTATGCTCGCTACTACAAACACATTTATCACTGGCACGATAGGTATTACTCCTACAGATATGTACATTCTCTATGTACTTGCGGTTGTATCGAGTATTCCGCTCACCGGCTTGCGTGCAAGTATCGTAGATAATACCCGTAACAAAGCAGGTAAGTACAGACCGTACATACTTATGATGGGTATTCCGTCCGCACTGTTGTTTATCGGTATGGTTTGGTTCCCGTACGATAAGCTTAAACTTCTTGTCGGCAATTCTGTTGTTATCGGCGACAAAACTGCTGATTATATAGCAAAATGTGCTGTTTTACTTTTGTTCAATGTCGTATTACAGTTCGTTTATATGTTCTTCTACGACGCATACGAAAATCTTATTCACGTTCTTTCACCTAATTCACAGGAGCGTGCCGATGTTGCTTCGGTAAAGAGTATCGTATATTCTCTCGGTCCGTCTATCGTAAATCTCATTATGCCTATCGTTGCGCAGAATGTATTTAAGACTAACTCGACCGATGTTCGTGTTTACAGACTTGTATTCCCAATTCTTGGTATTATAGGTTCTGCTCTTCTTGTTCTTGTTTATGCCAATACACAAGAAAAGATTATTCAGGCTAAGACTCACACTATTCAAATCAAGTTTACCGACGCACTTCGTGCTGTTGCTAAGAATAAGTACTTTTGGATTATTTCACTCGCTTCGTGGATTGGATTTTTGGAAACAGCTTATACCAATATCCTGTTCTGGATTTATAACTACGGTGGCTCAATATCCGGTAATGTCTACAGTATTGTCGTTACCCTGAACGGTAACGCAGCTCTGTGGGGAATGCTCCTTGCTCCGTTCTGCATCCGTAAGTGGGGAAAAAAGAAAGTACAGATTGTTACAAACTTGTTCAATATTATGTTCATTTTGCTAATGCTGCCGTTCGTAATTAACAGCTCCGGTGCAGACGGCAATATGTACAGCTATGTTATTTGGGCAGTCCTTGCTTGTCTGTACGCAAACGGTATAGTAGGCGCTTTTGCTCATATCCTTAATCCGTCTATTCAGGCAGATATTCGTGACTATCAGCAGTACAGAACGGGTGAGCGTATCGATGGTATGTTCGCTGCAGTTGCTACTATCGGTAGCGTTATCACTCTCATTACCTCCAGCGTTATCCCTGCTTTGCAGGAAAAGCTCGGTATGACTGTAGCTAATGCAAAGAGAGTAGTCAGCGACCCGATACTTATGTCCCGTGTTCTTCCGGGTGCAAAGCAGACTATAGGTCAAATGCTTCAGGAACAAGCTGCGAACGGTCAGGACCTCTACAATGCGTCTAATGCTTTGTACGATGTAAACGGAGTTCTTATTCCGCTTCTTCGTGTACTTATTATAGTTTCGGCTATCGGTGCTACACTTAATGTTATTCCTTTCTTCTTCTATGACCTCACAGAGAAAAAGCAAAAGTGCTATGTTCGTGTGCTTAAGGTTCGTGCAGTATTTGAGGACTATGGCAACAAAGCCCTTAAGGACAAGGACATTGTAGAAATGATTGACCTCGTTAATAACGCAAAAGAGATGGCAGTCGCTACTCCAAAGGTTATTGATAAGGCTTCTTATAGGAATGTCAGTGACGAAGCAGAGCGTAAAGCAGCTAAAAAACAGTACAGAGCCGATATAGAATATAATGAAGAAATCGAAATCTCAAAATTTGTTGTTGATGAACTTAATAAGTTCGATTCCGACCTCGGCAGACATCAGGTTGCTGTTTATTCCGAAATTGCCGCAGCAGGTCTCGACGGCATAAAGAATACTACATTGTCCGAAGCAAAGGCTGATCTCAAAAAGGCTAAGGCTTTGCCTAAGAATACAAATGACGAAAAAGAGTTTAGAAAGTTTGATATTGAGCTTGCAAAGAACAGAATTTCTGCTGTTAAGTCTTACAACAAGTATTTTGGCAGTGTAAATGATTTTGTTGAGCTTACTTTTGATACTATCGAAAAGTATTATGACAGAGAGGATGAGATTGATGATCTCGTAAATACTCTCACAAAAGAACTCCATATTGCTAAAAAGGATAAGGATTCCCAAGAGGTATCTCGCATTAAGGCAGAAATCAAAAAGCTTACTTCCGAGCGTAAAGAGCTTAATAAACTCACTAAGGAAGAAATGGATAAGCACGCTAAGTTCAACAGAGCTGCAAAGCCATATGTCGACGCTAAAAAACTTCTCACTCAGCAGGAGAACTTCTCCCACTTCGATGAGATTGCCGCACAGTACGATGTTGCTAAGACTAATGTTGAAGAGTCTGATAGACTCGAGGCAGAAGCAGAGGCTAAGCGCATTGCTGAAGAAAAAGAAGAGCTTGAACGCCGTAAGGCAGAAAAAGCAGCTAAAAAAGCAGCAAAAAAGAATAAGTAATACATATTCGTATCCATATGAGGCGGTCATTGACCGCCTCTTTTTTTCCTTATTTTTAATAGTAGGGAGATTGGTTGCCAAAGTTCTTTTCAGTTTTAAAAAATAATTTCAAATTCCTATTGACAAGGTCGGAATTATATGGTAATATGTAAACAAGTTAGCAATGGCTAACCGCGAACTTGCCATTTTCTCCGACTGTGTTCGGTTTCTTTTAACCCTAAACGGTTAGCCAATGATAACTCAAAATTACCTTTCCCTTATTTTCCATTTGACCGAGGCTGTATTTTTTGCAGTCTCGGTCATCTATTTTGTTGCTTTGCCGGTTCTATTATGGTATTATGTATTTGGTGATAAAATGGAACTTAAATTCAAAAACGGAAAATTCAGAATACTTATGATTGCGGACACACAGGAGGGGAAGTCTGTCAGTTCCGATACAATAAAACTTATCGTAGCGGGACTTGACCGCAGTCAGCCGGATTTGGTGGTATTCAGCGGTGATCAAATTTGGGGCAAGCGTAACTTTAAGGGAGACAAGGCTGTAGTTCGGCGTGTCCTCGGCGAGCTTGTTCAGCCTGTGATTGACAGAAAAATACCTTTTGCTGTCTGCTTTGGTAACCACGACAGACAAGTAGGTCTTTCTAATGCCGAGCAGTTTGATATTTACAAAACATTTGACGGCTTCATCGGCGAAAGCGATGATGACGCAGACGGCGTAGGTAATCATTGCTTTGAGATAAAAGACGGCGACGAGATTAAGTATCTTCTTTATACTATCGACAGTCACTCTAACCTTAAGGTAGGCTATGACAGAGTCCACGACAACCAGATTGAGTGGTACAGGAAAATCCGTGACCGCTATGAGTCAAAGTTAGGCTCTGTAGTACCCTCTGTAGTGATTCAGCATATCCCCGTGTGTGAGGTATTTGACCTTATGCACCGTGTCAAATTTACTAAGCGTGGCTCAGTTCGTGGATTCCGCACCCATGACGGCGAGTATTTTATGCTCACAAAGGGCAGAGTTAATCCTGACGGATTTATGAAAGAGTCTCCTGCCGACCCACAAGAAAACGGAGGCGAGTTTGCCGCTATGAAAGAAAAGGGCGATGTTCGAGGCATCTACTTTGGCCACGACCATAACAATTCTTTTCACGGTGACGTTGATGGAATAGATGTTGGCTACACCCAGGGCTGTGGATTTAATGTCTACGGTCCCGGACTCGACAGGGGAGTGCGTGTCATCGATTTGTTCCCTGACGGACATCTCGATACCTTTGACCTTAGATATAAAAATATAGTAGGGAAAAAGGTTGACCACCCAATCAAGTATGCCTTTCTTCAGCTTTGCCCAACTAACACTTTTGATGCTGTTATGCGTGTTGCAAAAGCAATGGGAGTTATTGCTGTTTTGTTGGTGATTGTGCTCATAATTATGATGCTCGGTGCATAGTTTTTGTCGATTTTTTTTGGCACGATTTTTTCTCGGCAAGAATTAACAATTTGTTTTAAAAATATCCTTGACTTTGTATATCTACATCTTTATAATACAAAGCTGTGTGATTTAAAAATTATACAGAGTGAGGATATTTGTATGAAAAAATGCATTACAAAAATATTTGCGGCACTTCTTGCATTGACTGCAATTATGACTTCTGTTCAGATTACTGCTTTTGCAAATGATATGACGCTTCAAGAGGATGCGGGACTTAATTCCGATTATTACTCCAATATTATATATAAAGGTGATGACTATGTTGCTTCACTTTTTCAAGGAGTAAATAAGGACAAGACTAT
>URJF01000091.1 GCA_900548085.1 uncultured Oscillospiraceae bacterium
CCTGTGACCCTCTGCTTGTAAGGCAGATGCTCTCCCAGCTGAGCTATGCTCCCGTGTGTCGCACTTGCGACGGTGTATATGATACAATATTATCAATAAAAAGTCAACACTTTTTTTGCGATTTTTTAAAGTTTTTTATTTGCTCGTTTCATAAGCTCTTTTATCTCATTCGGAGTGAATGTATACTTCTTGTCGCAGAAGTGACATTCAACCGTAGTATCCTCGTTGCTATCAGCCATTTCCTTTAGTGAATCAGCGCCCGTACTGATGAGAGCAACCTCTACTCTGTCCCTGGAACAGTTACATTTGTAAGAAGTAGATGATTCATCCAGTTTGTCAAGTTCAATACCTTCCATAGCTTTTTTAGCAATGTCGTCTGCAGAAAATCCATTCGAAAGCATAGTAGTAACCGACGGAATGTTTTTAACGTTGTTCTCGATTATATCTATTATACTGTCATCACATCCCGGCAGAAGTTGAATAATAAATCCGCCTGCCTTTTTCACTGTTAAATCCGGATTAACAAGTACCCCGAGAGCGCAAACTGACGGCGTTTGTTCACTCGTTGCAAAATAGTTGGTTATATCCTCTGCTATTTCACCGCTGACAATAGGCGTTTGTCCAACATAAGGCTCTCTCATTCCGATATCTTTAATAACATAAAGTGTGCCGTTGGTTCCTACAACCCCTTTAACATCGAGCTTTCCAGAGTCATTAAGCTGAATTTCTACAATCTTGTTTTGGACATAAGCTCTTACATTACCATTGTAGTCTGATACAGCAATAATATCTCCACAAGGTCCGCCACCGTTAATTCTGACTGTTATTGAGTCGTCTTTATTTTTCAGCATATCACCCATCATAGATGCCGCTGTAGCAAGTCTGCCTAACGCAGCAGTAACAGTAGCAGATGTCTTATGTATCTGCTCCATTTTTGAAATAACATCCGTAGAGTCGGTAGCTATAACAAAAGCAGAGCCGTCTTTAGTAATATATCTTACGATTTTTCCCATAAATTATTCCTTCTTACATACAAAAAATACTCTCTCGGAGTTCTCTTTAGGTGGCTCGAATGATAAGTCATCATAAATAGCACAGACAGAAAATCCTGTTTCTTCCAACATTGCTTTTAGAAAATCAATATCATATGCCTTTTCGAAAAACTCCTCGCTGTGTCTAATGTATACATCGCCGGTTTGAACAAAAAAGTCCAGCATTATCCTAACCAAATTATCGTCGTATTGTTCGTTGTCCCATGCGAGAAAAAAATCATCCTCATCAAAAATAAATGAATTATCGCCTAGGATTTTTTTGTGTTTGTAAACCGTGTTCACATCGAACACGAATACACCACCGTCTTTGATATACGAAAAAACATTACTGAACAATTTAGCAACATCGGCATCATCTGTAATATGATTTACTGTATCCAATGTTGAAATGCACGCATCAACACGGCTTAAAGGACTAAATTCTTCTATTTTTTCATTTATTAACGAAAAGTCACAGCCTGCATCAGAAAGCTTGTTATAAGCCACGCTAAGCATATCTTCGGACAAATCGACTCCGGTCAGCCGAAATGAGTCTTTTGCAAGTGGCAATGACAACGAACAAGTGCCGCAACCAAGGTCTACCAAATCTCCATGCTCAACACCAGCAATGTGCAGAATCTTGCGGATATAAGATGTTCTGGCAGAATAATCGACATTATCAGTCAGTTTGTCATAAAATTCAGCAAAACAACCGTTATAACTGCTCATCGTCTTCTGTTTTCTCATCTTTGACATCAATGCGTTCAAAGATTTTATCATAACCGTCACAGCCATATTGCAACGATCTGTTCACCCTGCTAATAGTAGCAGTAGACGCACCGGTTTTATTAACTATGTCTGTATAGACGCACTTTTCGGACAGCATTTTAGCCACAACAATACGCTGAGAAAGGGTTTTGAGCTCCTGTACTGTACATAAATCCTCAAAGAAATCATAACATTCTTCGGTATTCTCTAAAGCCAAAACAGCCTTAAACAAAAAGTCTACATTTTCATCCTTAAGTTTATTGTTCATATTCAATCCTTCTTAATATGTGATATAGATATTTTAACACACTAATGTATGAAAGTAAAGAAAAAATCCCCAAAAATTTTGGGGATTTAATACTTATTCTTTAATCAATTCATCATAAAAATCAAAGCAGTCAAAGGTAGCGAAATAATCCTTAGGAGTTTCTGCTCGTCTGATTAACTGATATGAGCCATCTTCTTTGAGTAGGATTTCTGAACTTTTAAGCTTACCGTTATAGTTATAACCCATTGAGAAACCATGTGCGCCTGTATCATGGATGAACAAAATATCGCCCATATTTATCTTAGGCAGCATTCTGTCGATAGCGAATTTGTCGCAGTTTTCACAGAGAGAACCTGTAACATCATATTTGTAGTCACATGGCTCATCTTCTTTGCCCAGTATAGTGATATGGTGATATGCGCCATATATTGCAGGTCTCATAAGATTTACTGCACATGCATCAACGCCAATATACTCTTTATGAGTGTGTTTTTCATTAATAGCTGTTGTAACAAGTCCGCCATAAGGTCCCATCATAAATCTACCCATTTCAGTGTAGATGGCTATATCGCCCATTCCTGCCGGAACAAGTACTTCGTCATAAACCTCGTGAACTTTTTCACCGATAACAGCTATGTCATTAGGCTCTTGGTCAGGAGTGTATGGGATACCTACGCCTCCAGAAAGATTAACAAATGTGATGTTTACATCCAGTTTCTTTTTTAAATCAACAGCAAGTTCAAACAAAACCTTAGCAAGCATCGGATAATATTCATTAGTTACAGTGTTAGAGGCAAGAAATGCGTGTATACCGAATTCTTCCACACCCTTTTCTTTCATAATTTTGAAAGCTTCATAAATCTGCTCAGTGGTCATGCCGTATTTAGCATCACCGGGATTATCCATAATATCATTGCTGATTTTGAATGTTCCACCGGGATTATATCTACAGGACATTTTTTTAGGGAGCTTGCCACAGGCTTTTTCTACAGCCTCTATGTGAGTTATATCATCAATGTTGATAATTCCGCCCAAATCGTTACAATATTTGAACTCTTGGATAGGAGTATCATTGGATGAAAACATAATGTCATCACCGACTGCACCTATTGTTTTTGCCATCATAAGCTCAGTTTTTGATGAACAGTCACAACCGCAGCCATATTCCTGCAAAATTTTAATCAAAAACGGATTTGGTGTAGCTTTTACTGCAAAATATTCCTTATATCCCTTATTCCAAGAAAACGCCTTTTTTAATGCCTCAGCATTTTTGCGTATTCCCTTTTCATCATAAATATGAAAAGGAGTAGGAAATTCTTTAGCGATTTCCTGTGCTTTTTCTAATGACAGAAATGGTGTCTTTTTCATTCTTATCCTCCTATTATGCATTAAAAGCCGATTCAATGCATTTTTTTATTTCATCAAGTCCGTTGCCGTTTTGTGACGAGAACGGAATAATTTTTACATCACCTGCACAGGCAAGCTCTGCCTGCGATTCCTCAAGTCTGCGCTTATATTCTTTCACCTTAAGTTTATCACTCTTTGTCATAACAATAATAAATGGAATGTTCATCTGTTGCATAAAGTCTATCATTCCGTAATCGTCGGCAGAGGGCTTATGCCTCATATCGACTAACTGAACGACAAGTTTTATGTTTCTCCCCTGCTGAAAGTACCCCTCCATAAGTTCGCCAAAACGCTCTTTTTCGGACTTAGAGAGTTTGGCATATCCATAACCCGGTAAATCGACAAACTTCTTACCGTCAACATCATAAAAATTGATAGTAATAGTTTTTCCGGGAACTGAACTGACTCTCGCAAGAGATTTTCTGTTAAACAATTTATTGAGCAATGAGCTTTTTCCTACATTGGAACGCCCAGCAAAAGCAATTTCGGGGATATTACCCGGTGGCAATTGGGTGGATAGGCCGTAGGATTTTTCAAATTTTGCTGTGTTGTAATTCATATAGCACCTATTGTGCAACTGTCGGTTGCAAGTTTTTTATTATCTATAACTAAGTCCATATCAGGTTCATTATTTTTCTTAGGAAGACTCGTAAGAGCAATAGGTAAAACCTCATCAAACGATGTGACTGTAACAAAGTTGACAGCGTTTTTAACTTCGCTGCTTATATCTGCCAAATCTTTTTCATTAGCCTTTGGAATAATAACAGTATCACAGCCGGCTTTATATGCCGCCATAGACTTTTCTTTCAGTCCTCCGATTGGCAGTGCTTTGCCCTTTAATGAAATTTCACCGGTCATAGCGACCTTTGACTTGATAGGAATATTACAGAGTTCGCTGATAAGAGCAGTTGTAAGAGCAAGTCCTGCAGATGGACCATCCTTAGGTACTGCCGCTTCGGGAGCATGAATATGTATGTCCTTTTTCTTATAAAAGTCTTTTTCTATTCCATAACTCTCTGCTCTGCTGCGTACATAGCTTACAGCAGTCTTGGCACTTTCTTTCATAACGTCGCCTAAATTACCTGTAAGTTCAATTTTGCCGGTTCCGTCTAATGCAGATACTTCAATTGGAAGTACCGTTCCGCCGACTTGTGTCCAGGCGAGACCATTTACCGTTCCGACCTGATCTATGTCGGAATAATAATCCTCAATGTATTTTTCAGTACCCAAAAAATCAGAAATATTCTTTGCGCTGATTCTTACAGACTTGGCACCTTCGTCAAGCAGCAAAATCGCTTTTCTGCACAGGGCTGCAATTTCTTTTTTCAGTCCTCTTACACCTGCTTCTCTTGTGTAAGATTCAATAATTTTATAAACAGCATCGTCTGTAATTTTTAATTCCTTTGATGAAAGGCCATGTTTTTTCAGTTCTTCTTTGATTAAATGCTTTTTGGCAATATTAAACTTTTCATCATAAGTATATGAATTGAGCTCAATAATCTCCATTCTGTCGTACAACGGTGCAGAAATAGTAGAGGTATCATTGGCTGTTGTAACAAACATAACCTGACTGAGGTCGATAGGAAAATCAATGTAATGATCGGTAAAGCTGAAATTCTGTTCAGGGTCAAGAGCCTCT
This sequence comes from uncultured Oscillospiraceae bacterium, assembly GCA_900548085.1. Lineage (GTDB taxonomy): Bacteria > Bacillota > Clostridia > Oscillospirales > Acutalibacteraceae > Eubacterium_R. The sequence goes on from URJF01000091.1 coordinate 5,114, forward strand.
AACAGTGCAGACGACGGATCGCCCTTAAAATCTTTAACTAATTTGTCGATTTCATCCAACAAAATAATTGGGTTCATAACTCCTGATTTAATTACTGCATCTACTATTTTACCGGGCATAGAACCGATATAAGTTCTCCTGTGTCCCCTGATTTCCGACTCATCGTAAATACCGCCAAGAGCTATTCTGACATACTTTCTGTTCATAGACTTAGCGAGTGATTTAACAATACTCGTTTTTCCGACTCCGGGAGGACCGTAAAGACAAAGAATCTGTCCGTTGTAATCAGGATTGCGTTTACGTGCAGCAAGTGCCTCAATAATACGCACCTTTACTTTGTCGAGTCCATAATGATCGGAGTCTAAAACTTTTCTCGATTTTTCGAGATTAAGTGTTTCTTTTGTGAATTTACCAAAAGGTATTTCAAGGCATTTATCAATATAATTACGAACAACAGTGCCCTCGTGAGAACCTTGCGGCATTTTCATAAGCTTGTCGCATTCTTTGAGCAGCTTGGATTTAATTTCGTCGCTGCATTTCAGCTTTTGAATTTTTGACTTATATTCATCTGCTTCCTCTGCCGGATTATCACTGTCACCGAGCTGCTCGGCAATGATGCGCATTTCTTCACGCAAAAAGTAATCCTTTTGGTTTTGGTCAATTTCTTCGTGAACCTTTTTCGTAATTTCTGCTTCTAAATCTAAGGTGATTATTTCTTTTCTTAAATTTTTCAGCAGTACCTGTGCTCTTTCAAATGGGTCAATTTTATCCAAAACCTGTTGCTTCAATGGGTAGTCAAAAAATGTATTAGAACATACATAATCGCACAATTCACCCACATCAGAAATTGAAATTATTTTTGAGACAACTTCATTTGATATTTTACCGAATATTCTGGCATATTCATTGAATTCAGACTTGATTGAGTGAGTATAAGCATCATTCTCCACAGAAGCTGAAGAATGATTATTTTCATGTGGCTCTGCGGCAACGAGATAATACGGCTTTG
>URJF01000092.1 GCA_900548085.1 uncultured Oscillospiraceae bacterium
AGTGTAAAAGTACACTGCTCACTCTTTTGCAAAATTATTTTTGGGATTCCTCCACAGAAACCTCGACATCGTCAACAACGACGTCGTCTTTTTTTGATGCGTTCATTTTTGCATCAAAACCTGCCGCAACAGTTTCTTTGAATGCCGCAATTTCATCATCAAGAAACGCAACCTTGTTTTTGAGCAAGGTGATTTCGTCGATAGACGCATCCACATCATCCTGCTTTACTTCGTCACCCTCATAGGCGGCAAACTGGAGCTTGCCAAAGGTCTCATAGGCCTTTGCAAGTTTGGTCTTTGCATCTAACAATTCGATTTTTTTGCGAGAAATTTCTATTGCTTCGGCGCTCTTTTTAGCATATTCTCGAGTCTTTTGTAACACATCTTCAAAATTACTGCGACTCTTTGCGCTTCCGAACATTTCGTCAACGCCGCTAAAGACATCATTAAGATTCTTCATACGAAACACCTCTTTAATGTCATTATATTACAAGCAGTATTATTTTGCAATAGTAAAAACAGTGACTTTGTCTAATTTTATGAGTTATAAAAGTCAATTATTCCCTGCTTTCGCAATAAGACATTATCAAAATTATTTATGTACTCATATGGGTACTTATAGTTATATATTCTGTCGATATGACCGGTTATCTGATTTTTCAGTTTAGTAACGGCACCGGCACCGGCGGCGAGGACTGTATGAGTCTCGTCCATCATAAATACATTATAGAGACACTCGTATCCAGATTTAGCCCATCCCACATTTTCGAGATTGCCCAGAGATTTGCTCTGGCGATACATATAGTAGGGCATATAGCCGGAGGCATACAGTTTTTTGCATGAATAGTCTACCATATCAGCTGCGGCCTTTCGCTCGCTCAGGTCGAAAAATTCATTTTCCGTCACCAAATATGACGCCGATTTAAGTGCCAAATTATGAACAGTAACAGATTCAACACCTAAATCCACAGCCACATCTATGCTGTAGGCAAAGGACTCTGCCGTATCTCCGTTAAGTCCGGCAATAAAATCCATATTTATGTTGTCAAATCCCAAGCTGCGAGCGAGTTTATACGACTCAATTGTCTGCTCGGTAGTATGAAGTCTGCCGTTCTTTCGCCGTACATCGTCATCAAATGTCTGTGGGTTAATGCTGATTCTGCCTACATTGTGAGACAAAAGTGTATTTAGTTTTTCTTCCGTAATAGTATCAGGTCTGCCTGACTCGACAGTATATTCTCTAAGGTGACTCAAATCGAAGTTATCCTCTACTGCCGTCAGCAGCATATCCAGCTGCTCTGCCGAAAGTGTGGTGGGAGTTCCTCCGCCAAAATAAATTGTCTCCAAATTAAGATTAAGCTCTTTTGCTATCCTACCGGTTTCGGCTATCTCTCGACACAAACGTTCGACATAAGGGGCAATAAGTTCTCTCGCACCGGCAATGCTGTGAGATACAAATGAGCAATAGCTGCACCGTGTGGGACAAAACGGAATAGAAATATAAAGCGAAAACGAGTCAGGTCTCGACAGCGAGATAATCTTATTTTCGCTCTCCATAACATTCAGCGCCAAATTTAGTTTTTCGGGTGATACTCTATTGGAAAGGAAGTCCGCTTTTGCACCCTCAAGTCCCAGCTTCTCCGTCTTGGCGTGGAGCAATCGTGCCGGCCGAACACCGTACAGTATTCCCCAAGGCGGAGTAAAGCCCGTAAGCTCTCTTAAGGCATCGAAAAGCAAAAGGGATAATTCCTTTTTGACATCATTGACCTCGGTTATATCTGCCGATTTATTTATTGATTTTGAATACGCCTTAATATCAACGATGAGAATATTGTCCCTTTTCTCAGTGGTAATAACTATATTGTCGCTGTTCTGCTTGTTCAATTTTTCTAACGGAAAAAACATAAAGCAGATTTTTTCCACATTATAGGCGTAATCGTGATTTATATTATTTATTATCATAATTACAAATTCATATATGGATTATTTTTTCTTTCAAAGTCCAAATTGCTCAGCTGGTTATGGCCGGTGTAGACCTTATAATTACCGTCCAGAGAGGCAAGTTTTTTTAGGGACTTAATCATATCGTCTGAGGAGCCTGTAGGAAAATCTGTTCTGCCACATGAGCAATAGAACAATGTGTCTCCGCTGAATAATGCGTCGCCTACGACATAGCAAACACTGCCGGAGGTGTGTCCGGGTGTGGAAAGCACTTTAATCTTAAGCGTTCCGAGCTCAATCTCATCTCCGTCCTGTACTGTTATGTCAGGTTCGGTATTGTTTTGTTCAGCACCGCAAAAGGCAGCAAGCGATGCTTTTCCCGACGACAGCATAGGCGCATCTACAGAGGATATAACTACTTTACAGCCGTACTCTTTTTTTATATCACGCACTCCGCCGATGTGGTCAAAATGGCCGTGAGTGAGCAGGATATATTGCAGGTCGGTATCACCTATCAGCTCTCTCATTCTGTCATCGGCTACAGTACAATCGATAAGTGCGGATTTATTGGTGGTTTCATCCAAAAGGAGATAACAATTATTATCTAAATCGCCGAACACTTTATAACTAACCTTCATCAGTGCAACTCCTTTGAGTCAAGAATTATTGTTACGGGACCGTCATTAAGCAGCTCTACCTGCATATCAGCACCGAATTTTCCGGTCTGAACGCTCTTTACTCCCGATTTTTTCAGGCTGTCAACAAAATATTCGTACAGTCTCTCGGCCTCGGCGGGAGGAGCAGATTTTGTAAAGCTCGGCCGTCTGCCGTGGGTACAGTCTGCGCACAAGGTGAACTGTGAAATAACAAGCAGCTCCCCGTCGGTATCCAAAAGGCTCAAATTCATTTTGCCGTTTTCGTCCTCAAACACACGCAGATTAGGTATTTTGTTCACGAGCTTGTCGGAATCTTTTTCGGTATCTCCCGACTCTACACCTAACAGAATCATAAATCCGCCGTCACATTTTCCGACTGTTTCGCCGTCAATTTTGACGGTGGAATATTTTACTCGTTGCAATACTGCTTTCATAATTAAAGCTCCGTTCTTTCTATGAGATACACGCCGTCAATTTTGTTGAGTATACGAATGATGGATTCGAGATGCTCCTTGCCGTTTACGGAAATAGTCATAGTGGTGAGACAATTTCCGTCGTTAATCGGACGGGCGTTGATGGAATGAATTTTTACATGGGCACCGGCCATTGTGGTGGTAATGTCGAGCACAACGCCGTCACGGTCGATGGCATAAACATTTATGGTAGAACGAGCGTCAACCTGAACGCTTGAATCCCATCGAGCCTTAATCCATCTCTCAGGCTCGGGAGAAGACGCAATATCCACCGGCACATTTTTGCAGTCTCTGCGGTGGATAGTTAGTCCGTGACCACGGGTAATAAATCCGATAATCGCCTCACCTGGCAAAGGATTACAGCAGCGTGCCATATTGATTAGGCAGTTGTCGATACCCTCTACAACAACACCACCGGAGGAGCGTGTTTCTCTATTGACCTGCTCAATCTTATTCGGTGCGGTCTGAACAGGCTGTGCATCGTCCTTGGCCTTCCAATTCTTATTATATTCTTCCTTTATTCCGGGCATAAGGCGGTTAATTTGGATACCGCCGTAGCCTAATGCGGCATAAAAATCATCCACTGTATCAAAGTGCTGACGCTGTGCAATTTTGAGTATAAACTCATCAAATTTGCCGGCTGCAAAACGGAGATAGTTACGCTTAAACTCATGTTCTATCTGTTCTTTACCCTGGATGATATTTTCTTCTCTGCGCTCTTTTTTAAACCAAGAACGGATTTTCGAGCGAGCCTCACCGGTTTTTACTATAGTCAGCCAATCACGAGATGGGCCTTTTTTCTGCTGATTAGAAGTAAGGACTTCACAAATCTGTCCTGTCTTAAGCACAGTATCCAGCGGTACAATTCTGCCGTCCACCTTTGCGCCAATCATTCTGTTACCTACGGCAGAATGGATTGCGTAGGCAAAGTCTATAACCGTGGCACCCTTAGGCAAAGATTTTACATCGCCCTTTGGGGTGAACACATATATCTCATCTACTGACAAATCGCCTTTGATAGACGACACCATATCCTCTGCATTTTCGGAGGATTCGCCGTTTTCAAGCATACGATGAATCCATTGCAGAGAGGCGTCCAGATTATCCTTGCCGCCTTTTCCGAGCTTATATTTCCAATGGGCTGCGATACCGTATTCGGCAGTGTGGTGCATTTCCCATGTGCGAATTTGAATTTCAAACGGTACGCCGCTTTTTGAAATAACAGTGGTATGCAGTGACTGATACATATTAGGCTTCGGGGTAGAGATATAATCCTTAAATCTGCCCGGAAGCGGAGTGAACATATCGTGTACAATGCCTAAAGCATTGTAGCAATCTATCATTGTATCTACAATAATACGGACTGCATATATGTCATAAATTTCTTCAAAATTTTTGCCCTTAATATATACCTTACGGAATATGCCGTGTACGGATTTTACTCGGGAGGTAATCTGACAATTTTTCATAATAGGCTTAACCTTGTCGGATATTTCTTGAGTAATCTCATTAAGAAATTTTTGGCCCTCCTCTTTTTTCATAGAGAGGTTATCCTCAATCTCCTTGTATGCAACAGGGTCAAGGTAGCGTATAGCCAAATCCTCAAGTTCCTCCTTGATGGCTCTGATACCGAGACGGTGAGCGATAGGAGCGTAAATCTCAAGGGTTTCGAGAGATTTTTCTCTCTGTTTATGCGGCGGCATATGCTGGAGTGTACGCATATTGTGCAGTCTGTCCGCAAGTTTGATAATAATTACACGGACATCCTGGTTCATTGCAATAAACATTTTGCGTATATTTTCAGCTTGAACTTCCTCACGGGTGGAAAGCGGAATTTGTCCCAGCTTTGTTACGCCGTCAACCAACAGTGCCACATCGTCGCCGAAATTTTTGCGGATATATTCCAAGTCATATTTTGTATCCTCTACAACATCGTGCAGAAGTGCGCCGATAATACACTCGTTGTCCATGCCGTAGTCCAACAATATTTTTGCTACAGCTACAGGGTGCATGATATACGGCTCACCTGAGCGGCGGCGCTGATTCTTATGCGCCTCACGAGCAAGGTCGTAGGCTTTTTTTATTCTGTCCGCATCATACGACGGGTTTTGCTTTACCTGCTCAAAGAACTCATCAAAATGGTCGTTATAATCCTCGACAGAAATAGTTTTGTTTTCGTTATCCAAGTCTCAATCTCCCCTTTAAGATTTTGAGTATTTCACAATTTTCCAAATCGACCTTTCCGTCTGTATCGGAAAGAGTAATAGTTTTATTATACTTTATCAGCTTACACTGAACAAATGCTTTTATTGCATACATAAGAGCACCGTATGTAACTCTTTGACAGAGACGAAAATAGAGCTCATCAAGGTCGTAGCTCCAGCCGCCGTTTTTCTTCAAAAATTTATATACAAGAACACAGGTATCTCTGTCGGGATAAAGAGTGCTGTCCCCTTTTCCCGTAATTCTGTAGGTCTCGTATTTTTCTTTTTCACTGAAATATTTTTCATCATCCGCAGAGGCAAGTCTAATATCCACCGCCTGAACAGAAACATAATTTTTTCCGTTATAAAAATTCTTAGACACCTTTACTGCGAGGTTTAAGATATCACCCGGACGATAAGGAAAATCATCCGGCGAGGTGCCGAACTTAACGACTCTGATACGCTTGCCCTTTTTTTCAAGTTCAAGGCGTATGTGCTTATTATCCTTAAGCGGAGTTATACCGAACAACCGCAAATTCATAACCCCGAACACAGGCTGTGGGTTATCTGTACCGAAAGGCTCGAGAGAAGCGACATTATCCACCAAATTTTCTGTCAGATAATGCGGTGAAACCTTGCAGTCAATAACAATTTCACCGTGAGGCATAACAGGAAAATTCTTCCTTGCATATGCGTTAATGGCTTTTCTGAAGTCATCTATCCTATCGGTATATAGTGTA
>URJF01000093.1 GCA_900548085.1 uncultured Oscillospiraceae bacterium
TCCTATTCCGGGCAAAGCCGCTGTAGGTATAGAGATTCCTAATAAGGTTAAGAATACCGTGTCTATGCGTGAGCTTATCGACACTCCGGAGTTTTCTGCTCAAAAGTCAATCCTTTCTGCCGGATTGGGCAAGGATATTGCCGGCAACACTATCTATTGTGATATTGCGAAGATGCCGCACCTTTTGATTGCAGGTACTACCGGCTCAGGTAAATCGGTTTGTATGAATTCCATCATTGTTTCCATACTTTACAGAGCTAAGCCGGATGAGGTCAAGCTGCTTATGATTGACCCTAAAAAAGTTGAGTTCAGCAAATATGAGGGTATTCCGCATCTCCTTGTTCCTGTAGTTACCGATCCGAGAAAGGCGTCAGGAGCTCTCGGTTGGGCTGTCAGCGAAATGCTGAAGCGTTATCAAATGTTCAGCGATACAGGTGTTCGTGATATAGAGGGATACAACAAATTTGTCCAAAAGCATAAGGATATGGAGCCAATGCCTAAGGTGGTAATCTGCATAGATGAGCTTGCCGATCTTATGATGGCGGCACCAAAAGAGGTAGAGGATTCTATCTGCCGTCTGGCACAAATGGCTCGTGCTGCCGGTATGCATTTGGTTATTGCTACACAGCGTCCGTCGGTAGATGTCATTACCGGTTTGATTAAGGCTAATATTTCATCTCGTATCGCTTTGACGGTTTCATCACAAATTGACTCTCGTACGATTCTCGATACCGGCGGTGCTGAAAAACTGCTCGGCAGAGGTGATATGCTGTATTCTCCTATTGGCGCAAGTAAGCCACTGCGTGTTCAGGGCTGCTTTATCAGCGATGAGGAAGTTGAAGAGCTTTGCGATTTTATTAAGAACCAAGGCGAGAGCCAATACAGCGACGAAATTCAGCAGGAAATCGAAAACAAGGCCGCCCAGGAAAAAGGCTCATCACCATTTACTGACGACGGTGAACCGTCGGAGGCACTTGACCCATTGTTCGAAAAGGCAGTTGATGTAGTTCTCGATTGCGGCAGAGCCTCCACTTCTTTCCTCCAACGAAAGCTCAGCGTAGGCTATTCCCGTGGCTCAAAAATTATGGATCAGTTGGAGGACAAAGGAATTATCGGTCCCCAGGATGGTGCAAAGCCTCGTGAAATAAGAATTAACAGACAGCAGTGGATACAGATGCAGGCGCAGGGACCGGCACCGGATTTCACTGCAGAAAATACAGAACAAATCAGCTTTGAGCCCGAAGTCAGTGGCGAAATAATCGACCATCAGGATGACGGAGAACCATTTTAATGAATAACTTTTTACCCGTAAACAAATTGGATATGCACCGCAGAGGGTGGGAGCAAGTAGACTTTGTGTATGTCACAGGCGATGCCTATGTTGACCACCCGTCTTTCGGTGCGGCTATAATAACACGTGTTTTAGAGTCTAAGGGATACAATGTAGCCGTGCTCAGCCAACCCGATTGGCACAGCACGGCTGATTTTGTTCAGTTCGGCAAGCCTCGTTTAGGCTTTATGATTACAGGCGGAAATATTGATTCTATGGTTGCGCACTACACTGTAGCCAAAAAGCATAGGTCAACAGACGCTTATACCGCCGGCGGTGTTATGGGCAAACGCCCCGATCGTGCCGTAACTGTTTATTCTAAGATTATAAAATCTATATATCCGGACAGTCCTGTGATTATTGGCGGATTGGAGGCTTCTCTCCGTCGCTTCGCTCACTATGACTATTGGGACGATTGCGTGCACCCGAGCATACTCGTTGACTCAGGTGCCGACTTGCTCATATTCGGTATGGGCGAAAATCAGGTGATTGAGATTGCCGACAGATTGAACAACGGCGAGCCGGTGACAGAAATCAGAGATGTTCTCGGCACGGTCTATGTATGTGCCCCAAAGGATACACCCTATACAGGTGTCGAATGTCCGTCTTTCGACAATGTCCGTACTTCAAAAAAAGAGTACGCAAAAGCGGCTCGTATTCAGCAGGACGAGCAGGACCATATTCGTGGCAAGATGATAAAACAAAAGCACGGCAAGGTTATGATTATACAAAATCCGCCGATGCCGCCACTTACCACTAAAGAGCTTGACAGAGTGTACTCTTTGCCATATATGAGAGCTTACCACCCCATGTATGAGAGTCTCGGCGGTGTCCCTGGTATAGCAGAGGTCGAGTTTTCCATTACTCACAACAGAGGCTGTTTCGGTGCCTGCAACTTCTGTTCCATTGCGTTCCATCAGGGCAGATATGTTACCACCCGCAGTAAAAAGAGCATTGTTGCAGAGGCAGAAAAGCTGACTCATATGCCTAATTTTAAGGGATATATTCATGATATTGGAGGACCTACCGCCAATTTCAGACAGCCCTCATGTGAGTTTCAAAAGACTCACGGCTTATGCAAAGGCAAAAAGTGCCTCGCTCCAACACCATGTAAAAATTTGAGCGTTGACCATAGTGAGTATCTCGACATTTTGCGCAGTGTCCGCAGCTTGCCGGGAATAAAAAAAGTTTTTATCCGTAGCGGTATCAGATATGATTATTTGCTTAAGGATAAGGATGACAGCTTTTTCAGAGAGATGGTAGAGCATCATGTGTCAGGTCAGCTTAAAGTTGCTCCCGAGCATTGCTCCGCCGCTGTTCTCGATAAGATGGGAAAGCCTCATATAGAGGCTTACATAGAATTTTCCAAGCGATATTTTCAGTACACAGGCGAGGTGAACAAGGAGCAGTATCTTGTGCCTTATCTTATGTCAAGTCACCCCGGCAGTACCCTAAAGGACGCTGTGGAGCTTGCACAGTTCTTAAAGAAAAACCACATTCGTCCGGAGCAGGTGCAGGACTTTTATCCCACGCCCGGCACTATTTCCACCGCAATGTACTATACGGGACTTGATCCTTATACTATGGAGGAGGTCTATTGTGCAAAGAATCCTCATGACAAAGCACTTCAGCGTGCCTTGCTGCAGTATTTTAATCCTAAGAATCATGACTTGGCGGAAGAAGCGCTGATTAAAGCAGGACGCCGTGACCTTATCGGTACAGGCGAAAAATGCCTTATTCGCCCTGCTGCAAGGGCCGGCAGACAGAACAGCAGACCTAACAATAATTATCGCCGCTCCGGCGGTAAAAACAAAAAGAGCAACAGATATGAAAGAAGAAAGTAAAGCCCAAACATTGTTTATGATAGGCATAGCACTGCTTGTGCTGGCAGGCGTAATCGTATATATGTCCCTGACCAGTCCCAGAGTGTATGTGGAGGATGAGATTGCCTCCTCGCAGGTAACTGTCACCGTCAGCAACACTGCTGTCGGTTCTGTAACCTCTGCACGCAAATCTGCAGGCACCTCCTCAGCTGCTGCTAAAACAGCCAAATCAAAGAATACTACGGCAGAGAAAGTGTCATATCCGATTAACCTCAATACCGCCACACAGGAGCAGTTAGAAACCGTCAGCGGTATAGGTGAAAACAGAGCCTATCAGATTATCGCATATCGTGAGCAACTGGGAGGTTATACTTCTGTTGAACAAATCAAGGATATTCGTGGTATCGGCGACAGTACATATGCTAAGATTGCTCCGTATTTGACTGTATGATTAGGGATAGTTTTAGATTGCTCGGTGATGTGATTTTTACCGCACGGTGTGATATATGCGGCGAGGTCATTTCTGTAGGTGAGCGCCGCTGTGCCGATTGTTTGTCAGCTAAGAGAATAGAGGGCAAGACCTGCCGATATTGCGGCAAACCTAAGAGCGAGTGTAAGTGCTCCGACAGCGGATATAATAAGCCGCGCTATAACGGAATTTTCGCTCCGTACTATTATGACGGCAGTATAAAGAATGCTGTTCGCAGACTGAAGTTTTCGGGCTACACCGAGCTTGCCGACACTATGGGCAGAGAGATTGCAGATACAATACGCAAAAGGGCAACGACAACTTTTGACATAGTTACTTTCGTTCCCATTTCACCAAAAAAGAAAAAGCGCCGTGGTTTTAACCAGGCAGAGCTGATAGCTCAAAAAGTTGCGGCAGAATTGGGCGTTCCTTTTGTGCCGACTTTGAATAAGATTATTTCTACCGACTCACAGCGTACCAAGTCCGGCAGACACCGTGGCGGTAATGTTTTCGGTGTATACGATTTGGCAAAAGATGTGTCGGTTGAGTCAAAAACCATTTTAGTCGTTGATGATGTTCGGACTACCGGTGCCACTCTGTCCGAGTGTGCCGATATGCTTAAGATTTACGGTGCAAAAGCGGTATATGCCGCTTCTTTTGCAATAAGATAACAGAGGTGATTGTTTATGATTTTAGCCTTTTCGGGTACGGGCAACAGCTTGTTCGTTGCTAAAAAAATCAGTGAGATAACAGGCGATTATGTTGTGTCGCTTAATCAAAAAATTAAGAACAACGACCGTTCTTCCATTTGTTCCGAGTCACCCCTTGTGTTCGCTGTGCCTACATATTCTTGGCGAATTCCACGAGTGGTTGAAAAGTGGATAAGGAATACAGATTTCAGCGGAAACAATAAGGCTTATTTTGTTATGACCTGCGGCGGTGAAATCGGCAATGCAGAAAAATATCTAAAAAAGCTCTGTACCGCCAAGAATTTTGAGTATATGGGCGTTGCAGAGATTATTATGCCGGAGAACTATATTGCTCTTTTCAACGCTCCTGAGGAGCCTGAGGCAAAGAATATTGTCGCCCACGCAATTCCGTATATCACTGCCACAGCAGACTTAATATCTGCGACTAAGACTTTGCCGCCTAAGTCGGTGATATTGACCGACAGAATAAAAAGCGGAATAGTCAACGATGTTTTTTATCCTTTTGTTGTGAAATCAAAAAAATTCATAGCCGATGAAAAATGCGTGTCTTGCGGCAAGTGCGTCACACTTTGTCCGCTGAATAATATTGAACTAAAGGACGGCAAACCGATGTGGCACAACAACTGTACACACTGTATGGCATGTATATGCCGTTGTCCTGCATCGGCTATAGAATACGGCACTGCCTCACTCGGCAAACCCCGCTATACCTGCCCTAATATATAATGAGTTAAATAAACAGTCGCATAACATTTTATATGTTATGCGACTGTTTTTATTTTACTTTAGTCCAAACTTCATAAATGCTATTTCCTTATGTTCGAAATAAACATTTATTTCATTCTTATTTTCTTTTCTAATGTAACGCTATGACAAGTTGAAATACGGTCAGTAGTAGACAATCGTTCTCGTAATTCTCTAAATTTTATTTTCAACATTTTTTTCTTCCTTTTTGCTTTATTTTTACAATTCAATCATTCTGGCCGACTACAAAAGCAGAAAGGAGACAACTTCCTTACGAAGTGTCTCCCTTATACAAGTGCGTTTCTGTTATAGCTGTGCGATTATTTGTTTGCGTCTGCTGCTCTGAGCATAGCTTCTTTGTAATCCTTTTGGTCAGTGAAGATGTCGTTCTTATACGGATTCTTCTTCTGAGCCTTAGCACGCTTGACGATAGCGGCCAGGCAGATTACGTTAGCTGCGAGAGCAAGTACGGAGATAACAGCCTGTGCCTTAGGATTAGCTGCACCTACTGTTTCGGGTGAAATACCGTCCAGCATCATGCTCGGTGTGTAGCCTGTTGGATATACTGTAGTCAATACGCCGAACGGCTCGCTGTCTTGGAACAGAGGCCATACCTGAGCGAACATACACCAGATAGCCAATGTGTTAGCACGGTTCTGAATCCAGCCACCCTTGTTCCAGAGTGCATTAGCAAATGTTGGAGCAAGAAGAAGTGCTACACCACAGTACCATGTATGTGTTGGAAGGTTGTTGTATGTATATGTGAAGTTCCACAGATCATAAGCAACAATAAACCAAACTGTCATATCTGGCCAAAGCATATCGTCTTTCTTCTTTGACTGATGAATTCCCCACCAGCCTGTCATACACATGATATTGATAAGACCAGCGATACCATTG
>URJF01000094.1 GCA_900548085.1 uncultured Oscillospiraceae bacterium
CATCAGTAGCCTGACCGGTAATACCGTTACCGCCGATAAGAGGCTGGTGAATCAAAATTTCACTGTTTGGCAAAGCAATACGCTTACCTTTAGCGCCGCTTGAAAGGAGAAAAGCACCCATACTTGCAGCCATACCGATACAAATTGTGGATACATCACATTTGATGTAATTCATTGTGTCATAAATGGCAAGTCCGGCAGTAACCGAACCACCAGGAGAGTTGATATAAAGCGAAATATCTTTTTCGCTGTCCTGGCTCTCCAAGAAAAGCAACTGAGCAACAACAAGTGAAGCTGTGGTGTCGCTAACCTCATCAGAAAGTACGATAATTCTGTCAGAAAGCAAGCGTGAAAAAATATCTACGCTGCGCTCGCCCGAACTTGATTGTTCTATTACATAAGGCATTGATGCCATAATAATCACTTTCCTTTTTATTTATTTGATTAAAAAATCAGTTTATGCTTTTTTAGCATTATCTACTACGAAATCGACAGCCTTTCTTGTTACGATATCCTTAGAAAGCTGTTCTGCAGGTACTGCTGCTTTAATCTGATCAGCGTCCATATTGTACTGCTCAGCAAGCTTAGCGATTTCTGCATCAATTTCTTCTTCAGTAGCCTCAACATTCTCAGCTTCAACGATAGCATCAAGAGCAAGAGAAACAAGAACCTGCTTTTTAGCACCCTCTGCAAACTGAGCCTTGAACTGTTCCATTGTCTGACCGAGATACTGAAGATATGTAGCAAGGTCGATACCCTGCATCTGAAGTCTGTAGGAATAATCCTGAATCATCTCGTCGCACTTTTGCTCGTTCATGCACTCAGGAACCTCAACTTCCATATTTTCAACAACCTGCTCGAGAACTTGGTTTTCAAAGTCAACCTTAGCGTCTTTCTCTTTTCTTTCGGAAATCTGCTTTTTAAGGTCAGCCTTAAGTTCGTCAAGAGTATCAAATTCAGAAACATCTTTAGCAAACTCGTCATCAAGCTCAGGAAGCTCCTTAACCTTAATTTCGTGAATCTTACATTTGAATACAGCATCTTTGCCAGCAAGAGAAGGCTCATATTCCTCAGGGAATGTAACATTAACATCGAATTCTTCGTCAACCTTGTGACCTGCTACCTGCTCTTCAAAACCGGGAATAAAGCTGTTTGAACCAAGCTCAAGAGGATAATTTTCGCCCTTGCCGCCGTCAAAAGCTACGCCGTCAACAAAGCCTTCAAAATCAATCTCTGCTGTGTCGCCCATCTCTGCAGCTCTGTCATCAACAGATACGAGTCTGCTGTTTCTGTCCTGCATATTCTTAAGTTCGTTTTCGACATCCTCGTCAGAAGCCTCTGTGTCAAGCATCTTTGCCTCGAGTCCCTTATATTCGCCGAGTTTAACCTCAGGATATGTAGTAACTTTCATTTTCATTTCTACACCCTCGGACTTGCTCATAACAGGTACTTCTAGATCATATGGCTGATCTACAACTTTAAGACCTGCGGCATCAAACGCCTCCTGTACAGCATTAGGATATACGATTTCAAGAGCTTCCTCATAAAAAGCGCCCTCGCCGTAAACCTTTTCTATCATACCCTGAGTAGCCTTGCCCTTACGGAAACCAGGAATTTGGATGGATTTTCTTTGCTTAAGATAAGCTGATTTGCAAGCTTCTGTAAACACATCAGCATCTACAGTAACTTCTACTTCATAGGTGTTTGTATCAATTTTATTTGATGATTTAAGTGCCATGATAATGACCTCCTCAATAATTTAACAAAATTTAATCGTCGAGCGTGTATTATAACACAGTATTTAAAAAAATACAATAACTTTCATAATTTTTTAAAATTTTAAAATAATATATAATATTATCAATATATGAGTTTAGGAACAAAGCTTAATCGGTCAGCTGATATAAGTTTGAAGTCAATACCGTCATATTCGCCCTCAAAAGCATATTTAGTTGCCATACCGTGAAGATGCCCATAAAAACATTTTTTTATTCCGTATTCCTTAAGAGTATCCAAAATTTCGTTGCAGGATGAATTTGTTGTAATTGGCGGATAATGCAGAAACAAAATTCTGTTTTCATTAACTGCCGAATCAAGAGACATTTTAATTCGTCCGACTTCCCTGCTGAGTATCTTTTCGTCATGTTCCTCAGATGACTCAAACATCCAGCCTCTGCTGCCGCAAACAGATATACCCTCTACATCATAAGAATTATTTTGCAGAATATTTATTGAATCAAAATTATTTTCTTCAATAAATTTATTCATTTTAGAAAGTGTATTCCACCAATAGTCGTGGTTACCTTTTACGATAATTTTTTTACCGTTCAAATCATTAAGAAAAGAAAAATCCTCGTACAATTCGTCGAAATTCATAGCCCAACTGATATCTCCGGCTATGACTACAGTATCCTCTTCCTTGACAATACTATTCCAGTTATTGCCTAAGCGTGCAACATAATCATTCCAGCCGGGAAATGAATCCATAGGCTTATTTGTACCCAATGACAAATGAGTATCTGCTATAGCAAAAAGCGACATAAAATCTCCTTGAATAAACTACAGTATTTTGAAAAAAATAATAATGAAGGGAGTGAAAAATATGAAAGATGAAATCAAAGGAATCTCTTGTGAGGTAAAAAACTGCGTACACCACGATATGTCAAACTGCTGTACTGCCGGTCATATCAAGGTGGGCAATCAGTCTGCAACAACTACTACAGAAACAAACTGTCAAACATTTGAATGCAACGAAAATTGCAGTTGCAGATAACCTAAAAAAGCGGCTCAATGAGCCGCTTTTATTTTAGAGTTCCAATAATTTGAAAACCATATCGCTCATATTTTCTTTGTCACAAACATTTGTGAATCTGACTTTCTTGTCCTTAAGAACCTTAAGAGGAGCCGGAATATCCGCACCTGTTTTTGCATTAAGCTCATCGACCATATCAAATTCATCAAGGTCCGGAGTCTTTCCGCCGAGAACAGCAGTCAAAACACTCTTAGAAAACTTATAAGGTGAAGCAGTAGAATCAATAACGGTAACAATATCGTCACCTGTTGTAGCTACATAGTTTTCGTACACCTTGACAGCAACAGCAGTGTGAGTGTCGCAGAGATAATGGTAATTATCGAACTGCTCCTTGATAGTAGCGTCTACGGAGCTTTCATCACAATATCCGGCATCAAAAATAGTCTGAATATTGTCAATAAGAGTCTTTGACACCTCATATTTGCCATCCTTGGCAAGTGCCGACATAAGCTCACATACAAGATTGTCGTCCTCACCGCTCATATGATAGAGAAGTCTCTCAAGATTAGATGAAATCAGAATATCCATGGACGGAGAAGTTGTTGTAAAGAACTTTCTGTTCTTGTCATACTTACCGGACTTTAAAAAATCTGTCAAAACATTGTTAGAATTTGATGCACAAACAAGTTTCTTAATCGGAAGTCCCATATTTTTGGCGTAATAAGCTGCTAATATATTACCGAAATTACCTGTAGGCACAACAATATTTATTTCATCACCGAGTGCTATTCTGCCCTGATCCAAAAGGTCACAATAGGTAGAAAAATAGTAAACGATCTGTGGAACAAGGCGTCCCCAGTTAATTGAATTTGCAGAAGAAAACATCATATTCTTTTTTGCAAGATCTGCCTTAATGTCATTATTTGTGAATATTGACTTCACGGCACTTTGGGCATCATCAAAATTTCCGTTGATTGCGCAAACAGAAACATTGTTACCCTCTTGTGTGGTCATTTGCAGTTTTTGCATAGGTGACACGCCGTCTACGGGATAGAATACGAGAATCTTTGTATTGTCAACATTCTTAAATCCCTCAAGTGCGGCCTTTCCTGTATCTCCGGAAGTAGCAACTAAAATAACTATTGTCTTACCGTCAGCCGTCTTTTTTGCCGAGACAGTCATGAGATAAGGCAAAAGCTGAAGAGCCATATCCTTAAATGCGCAGGTTGGTCCATGCCATAATTCAAGAATATTTTCGTTTTTGTTTATATGAACAGTAGGAGCAATTTTGTCAGAAGAAAACTTTTCAGCAGCATAGGCGCCCTCAACACAATAGTCAAGTTCTTCTTCCGTAAAATCTGTCAAAAAATACTTAAGTACATTCTTTGCCCTCTCAGTATACGGCATAGATACCATCTTGCCTATATCGTCCAAAGAGAACTGCGGCAGCTCACAAGGTACGAATAGTCCGCCTTCTTCGCTGATACCCTGAGCAATAGCCTGTGCCGCTGTAACTTTTATGTTTTTATTTCTTGTTGATGTATAAAGCATAGCTAAACTCCATTCCAAACTAAATTATCACTATTTTATACTAAACCAAAAGCATTTTCAAGATGTTTGTAGGATTTTATTTCATTACCCGAAGAAAAAACCTCCACAACATCAAATCGTGGCTGTAATTTTATTTTATTTGATGCTAAATATTGAGCTGATGCGGCAATAATTCGTTTTTGTTTGTTGCTGTCTACAAATTCGGCAGGTGTTGCAATAGAATTCTCATTACGCATCTTCACCTCTACAAAAACAATATAATCACCGTCTTCGGCAATTATATCTATTTCGCCGAATCTCGTTTGATAATTTCCGCAGATAATATAATATCCCTTTTGCCTGAGGTAATTTGCCGCTCTTTTTTCGGCAAGTCGTCCGTAGTTAATCATTTTTTATTGTACCAAGATTTTAAAAAGGTCTGTCTGTGAATTTCCGACGGTCCGTATTCATCAAGCATTTGGTAATGTAATTTTGTACCATATCCCTTATGCTTTTCAAACTGATACTGGGGATACTTTTCTGCCATTTTGAGCATAAATCTGTCCCTTGACACCTTAGCAAGTATCGAGGCAGCTGCAATAGAAGCAGAATTGGCGTCACCTTTTACTATAGTCTCACCGGGAATGTCAAGCGGAGGCATTCTGTTACCGTCAATCATTGCATAATCGGCCTTCGTTTTTAATCCGGCAATCGCTCTTTTCATGGCAAGAAAAGTAGCCTGAAGAATATTGATGTCATCTATTTCTTCTGCCGTTGCATAGGCTATCGAGTAATCCAATGCCTCTACTGTAATTATATCAAATAATGATTCTCTTTTCTTTTCTGACAACTTTTTTGAATCATTAACACCTTCAGGGATTACACCATCCGGCAAAATAACTGCTGCGGCATAAACCGGTCCTGCAAGGGGACCTCTACCTGCCTCATCAACTCCGCATACAAAGGAATATCCCAGTGACTTTGCTTGGTTTTCATATTTAAGCCAATCTTTTTCTGTATCTGTATTCATCACGGTAATTCTAAGGTAATTCTACCTAATTTTCCTCCTCTGAATTCGTCTGAAACAATAGCGGCAGTCCTGTCATAGTCAATCTCCCCGCCTTTAATAAGGAATCCCCTTTTACGTCCTATCATTTCCATAATTTCCCAGCCCTGTAAGCCTTTTACGCTTTCGAGCTTATATCGTTCTTCTATAGCCGACGGTCTCGTAACGGCTAAGGATTCTAACAATCTGCAAACAAGAGTCTCCTTATCGGTAACCTCATCTTTGACCGAACCGACAAATGCGAGCTTATCACCAACCTCAGGATCATCAAATTTGGGCCACAGAACTCCGGGAGTATCGAGCAGCTCTATTCCGTTTCCGGCATTAAACCACTGATTTTGTCTCGTTACACCGGCTTTATCTGCAACCTTGGCTTTTGAAGATTTGGACATACGATTTATAAATGACGATTTTCCGGTATTAGGAATACCTACTACCATAAGTCTGAGAGGTTTTCCTGCCATGCCCTTAGACTCGTTGCGAGA
>URJF01000095.1 GCA_900548085.1 uncultured Oscillospiraceae bacterium
GATTGCGCCCTGCATTATTATTGAGCCTATGGAAAATATGGAGTTCATCGTAGCCATTGTCATTCCTGCCGACAGCATATCACTCGTCAGCTTTTTGTCTCTCGCAAAATCAGATTTTGTTATATGCAAAACAGGGAAATTCTTTTTTATTACTATCAGACAGAGCAGTGAGGCGGTCAGTTGACTCACTACAGTGGCTATAGCCGCACCCGTTACTCCCATATCCAAATTTTTCATAAATACCCAGTCAAGTATTATGTTCATTATACTTGCGAATATAAGAAAATACAGCGGCGTTTTGCTGTCGCCTACAGAACGCAGAATCGTTGCCTCGAGATTATAAATCATGGGTACTGCGACAGTGCATAGAATTACTATTATATATCTGTATGCATCACCGAATTGTGCTGCAGGCGTATTCATAGCAGTCAGTATCGGCTTAGTTACAACAAGGCTTAATAGGCATATTACTGCACCAATGATAATGTTGATTCTCAGTGAGTGTGCAACCGCACTCTTTACCTTGCTTTCATTTTTAGCTCCGAATTCTCTCGCTATGATTATGCCAAAACCGCCGGAAAGTCCGTTGGCAAAAGTCATTATCAGACTGAAAAGTGATGATGTGGCACCTATTGCCACCAGTGCGTTGTCGCCTAAAATGTGACCGGCTATAGCTGTGTCCGCCAAATTATAAAATTGTTGAAACAGATTGCTGATTAAAGTAGGAAAAGCAAATCCCAGCAGTAACTTGTTTATGTTTCCTTTTGTTAAATCAGTTGTTTTTGCCATAGTTATATGTTACTCCGTTCTTTTGTCAGCAGCATTGTACACCAAGTGAAACCGAAAATCAAGAAAAAATCCCCGCCGCAATGCGACAGGGAAGTTATGCCTATTTCTGTTTATTATTCTGCGTCGGCACCGTTAGCACCTTTTGCAGCCTGGATAGCGTTGAGCTTTTCTTGTTCGGCGAGTCTGTCTGCACGAATGTCTGCAAGCTCTACAGTCATTTGGTCGAGTATCTTGCCGTGGATAGGATAGAGAATAAAGGACAATCCGTACATACCTCTTGCAATAGCAGGGAGGATGCAGAATACAGTCCATATACCCTGGAGCATCTTAGGATCAGTCTGCGGAATAGCGTTGCCTAATGAATCGGTCAAAGGTACATAGTTAATCCATGTCAGCACCATACCTGACAGCCAACCTGTCAGTGATGTAGCCAGCTTTGTGAAATAGCCTTGAACTGTGGTTACGAGAGCCTCGTTACGCATACCGTGCTTCCACTCCATCCAGTCGAATGTTTCTGCACAGAGCATGGGACCTACTACCTGAATTATTTTGTTAGGCAGGCCGCATATCGTGAGTCCGAAAATTACGAATACAAGGTTAGCAATTTTGTGGTCCTCAAAGGTTTGACCGAATGGGTGGTAGCCGATGAGGAACAATGTGGTGTATGCTACGCCGCCGAATACGCCGGCGATAATAGCGGTCGTTCTTGTACCGAACTTCTTTACCATCTTAGCGGCGAGAGGTACCATAAGATAGTTTGGAATACCGGTGAAAAGTCCGCAGATTGTTTGGTTCATAAGAGAACCTGTGTTGTTAAGCCAAAAGTATGACTCAGACGAACCGCCTACAGCTTTGAATGAGTTGAAAAAATCACCCATAATGATTGTAAAGAGAGGACGGTTGGTAAATATTTGCTTGATTGATTCAAGTACAGAAGTTTCATTCATTTCTTCTCTCGACATAAGCGGCACACGCTCACGCATATTGAAGAAACCAAATACCGCAAAGAATGCTGCGAGAATGAGCATAAAGTGAGCGAATCCACTGTACACGCTTCTCATTGTGATATGACTGTTGATTTTTGGTAACAGTGTTACGAGTACGGGAACAAGTGACGGCAGCCAAGTACCAAACAGCTCAAAGAACTTTGTAATTGTAATGAGCTTATTTCTTTCATCTGTGTTTGGTGTGATGTTATATATCATCAGATTCCAAGCACCGAAATAGCTCATACCGAGTCCGTAAATAACTATCGCAACCGCTGCCCAAACAACTTTTTGTGATGAATTAAGGTCCGGCGCGCTGAACATCATATGACCGCCGATTAACCATAACGGCAGAGGAATAACAAAGAACGGTCTTATTCTTCCCCAACGGGTTCTTGTACGGTCAATAATCAATCCTGACAGAGTATCATCGACTGCATCGTATATTGATGCAAAGAAGTTTATGTTAGCATAAGCGGTCGTGTTCAGCTTTAGAAACTGAATCATGAAAAACTCTTTAAAAGCATCGACAAACTGAGACAAATTCTTTTGTCCGAAGTTCACGAGTACATATGCCGCAATTTCTTTTGGTGACAGATATCTTTTTCGTGTGTAGGCGAGCTTGTCGAGCTCTGCCTGCTCCTCGGCGGTTATTTCATCGGTTACTACGGATTCAGCCAATGTATTCCCTCATTTCTTGCACCTGTACATGTGCCTTCTTTTATATAAGTATCGTTACTATGATAGCATATTGCTTTTTGTAAATCAACACATTTTTTTATCTTAAATATTTTTTTTAGAGATACCTATATTATGGTTGACATATGGTCGAAAAAAAGATAAAATGAATAGGAGTAATTGTATAAAGAGGTATACCATATGGCAAGTGTATGTCCAAATTGCGGCAAAAAGCTGCATTTTTATAATGTAAAGGCTGACTGCTCCCAGTGCGGTGTCAGCATACCTAACTTTAATTGGGAAAAGCGACTTGAGGAGGATAACGCCAACGCAGAAAAAAAGTTCCAGTCCTTCTACCGATTCGGCAACAGATTTGCTTACTCCATTTGGGGTACAAAGCTGAGAATAGTCAGAATTATTCTTTCATTTCTCCCGGCAGTGGGATTTCTTCTTCCGTGGGCTACCCTCAAGAGTGACGCCGGCAGTGTAGGTCTCGATTTGTTCGGTATGACCTGTGACACTTCGCTCATTGATTTGTTCAAAGATTTTTTTGCAAACTCAGGCGTCTACTTTGCTAATATGGGTTATGAGAACTATAGCGGCACATTGTTCTACACGATGCTTGCATTGGTATTTATGCTTCTCAGTGCGATATTTATTATTGTTGCATTTTTTATGATTTTGTTTAAGACAAAAAAGCCTAACACCAAAGCGATGGCCGTTATGGATGTTCTCAGTGTCAGCAGTGCCATTGTCAGTTCGGTTCTCGTTACATTGGGCGTAAATGCCGCTTCTGCAGAGACTGCCGTTAATTTCGGTACAGTACCGCTTTACAACATCAGCGGAGGAGTCGCATGGGGCTTTTATGTTGCTCTTGCACTTCTTGTTGCAGCTACGGTAATTAACATTCTTGTTGCGAAAGCACCTGCAAAGACAGATGAGCAGTTAGAGGAAGAACGCTTGCAGCGCAAAGCAATCAAGGACGAAAAAGAAGCTCAAAAAGAGCGAGAGAGAGAACTTGCTCGTATTGAGAACGAAAAGAGAGCCGCCGCAGAGCAGGCAGAAAAAGTTAAGCTCGCCAAAGAAAAGTTGGCTAAGAGAGAAACAAAGAAAAAATAATTCATTCGGAGTAAAAAAATGTCAGAGGAAAATAAAACGACTACTGTAAAAGTAAAGAAAGAGAAAAAGCCTTTATCAAAAGCAGCTAAGGGATGGATAATATTTGCATCCGTTATGCTTGCGTTGATTATTGTTATCACCGGTGTTAATTTTTACGCACAGCGTACCGACCGCAATGAGAGCGATTTGCTCAACAGTGTGCTCGTAGTACTTATGCCTAAGGAAGTCAGCATCTATGATAATGGTAACAAAGTTACATTTTATATCGAAAAGAATAAGAAATACGATGAAAAGAAGGATCAGCCTCTCGATGCCTTTACAGTTTATTATTACCAAAAGGACAGCAACGGCAAGAAAAAGAGAGTTGATTTGGTTCAGGGACACTATAAGACACCTACAGAGGAAAACTATGTTGAGATAGGCTTTATCCTTGCCGCAAAACAAAGACTCAACAAGATGGTATCGATCCTCAATGTAGTGAGATGGATTATCTTAGCTCTGATTATTGTTTCCGGAATCTACCTATGGTTTAGAAATTGGAACAAGCGCCAGGACAAAAAAGAAGCATTAGAAAAAGAAATGAGAGAAAAGTATTTGCTTCGTTCCAAAAAATCTTCGGATGAAGATGACGAAAAGGAAAAGAAAAAAAAGCAGTAATATAACAAAAAGGATTGCGTTTGCAATCCTTTTTATGACTACAAAAATTTAACTTCGGAGGTTCTATGGAATACGATATGTTGTTTTCACCTATGAATATAGGTAATGTGAAAGTAAAAAACAGAATTTGTATGGCACCAATGTGTATGGGCTTCGGCCAGTTTGACGGCAGAGTAACTGATGTTATGGCTGACTATTATGTGGAGCGTGCAAAGGGCGGAGTCGGTCTTATTTTTACAGAGATTACCCGTGTGAATGATATTACCGGCGCATCCTCGTTTGGCCAAATGGGACTCAGCCATGATTACCAAATCCCTGCACTCAGCAATATGGCAAAGCGTGTACATTCCTACGGCACCAAGATTATGGTAGAATTGCATCATCCCGGCAGACAAAATCTCGGTCTGATGATGGGCACCGTTCCACTGTCCGTTTTTTGTGACAAACTTATGGGACCGGCTTACGCAAAGCTGTTGACAGGTGCAGTTATCCCACCGGGCAAAAAATTACAGGACAAGGATATTGTACCTCGTACTGTAGCTCCCAGCAAATGTGAAAAGTCAAAGATGAGTGAGAGCGTAAACAGAGGCCTCACCAAGACAGGAATCAGAAAATTGGTTTCGCAGTTTGTAGACGCTGCTGTAAGAGTAAAAAAGGCAGGCTGTGACGGAGTAGATCTTCACGCAGCTCACGGCTATCTGATTCAACAATTTTTGTCGCCTAATACCAATCACCGCAACGATGAGTATGGCGGCTCATTGGAAAATCGTATGCGCTTTCTTATGGAAATTATCGACGGTATTCGTGCCAAGTGCGGAAAAGATTTTCCTATTGTTGTTCGTTTGTCTGTAGATGAAATGTACGAAAAAATAGGCGAAAAAGGCAAGGGTTACGATTTGACAGAGGGACTGAAAATGGCAAAGGCTCTGTCCGATTTCGGCATAGATGCCATAGATGTTTCTTCTGCCGCTTATGATACATTTAACTATTGGCTAGAGCCTACCACATTTACTCCCGGCTGGCGAAAATATTTGGCAGAAGAAGTAAAAAAGGTAGTCGATATTCCAGTTATTGCCGCAAATCTTATCCGCTCTCCTCAGCAGGCAGAAAAGCAGCTAGAGGATGGTATTCAGGATTTCGTGTCTCTCGGCAGACCGCTTATTGCAGACCCTCATTGGGTAGAAAAAGTGCAGTGCGGAAAGGAAGATACAATCAAGAGATGTATCTGTTGTCTCTACTGTTTTGAGAGTATGATGCACGGAGCATACGAATATACCCACGGACATTGCTCGGTCAATCCTTTTGTCGGCAGAGAGTCTCAGGTACTTAACCGAAACGGAAAGGGAAGAAAGGCAGTAGTAGTCGGTGCAGGTGTAGCAGGTCTTACTGCTGCGGAGCTACTGGCAAAAAGAGGATTCAATGTTACTGTTTTAGAAAAAAATGACAAAGCAGGCGGTCAAATCAATTTGGCTGACAAACCCCCGCATAAAGAAAAAATC
>URJF01000096.1 GCA_900548085.1 uncultured Oscillospiraceae bacterium
AGAAATTACAAGAGATATTCCAAATGTCGGCGAAGATATGCTCAAGTACCTTAATGAAGACGGTATTATTCAGGTAGGTGCAGAGGTTCACGCAGGCGATATTCTTGTAGGTAAGGTTACACCAAAGGGTGAAACCGAGCTTACTGCCGAAGAAAGACTTTTGAGAGCTATCTTTGGCGAAAAGGCAAGAGAAGTAAGAGATACTTCACTCAGAGTACCTCACGGTGAGAGCGGTACAGTTGTAGATGTTAAGGTATTTACAAGAGCCGACAGCCGCAACGAACTCCAGCCGGGTGTAAATAAGGTTGTCAGAGTTTATCTTGCATTAAAGCGTAAAATCAGCGTTGGCGACAAGATGGCTGGTCGTCACGGTAATAAGGGTGTCGTTTCAAGAATTCTTCCTGTTGAGGATATGCCATTCCTTCCTGACGGCACACCGCTCGATAT
This sequence comes from uncultured Oscillospiraceae bacterium, assembly GCA_900548085.1. GTDB lineage: Bacteria > Bacillota > Clostridia > Oscillospirales > Acutalibacteraceae > Eubacterium_R. Next base: position 448 of record URJF01000096.1, read on the forward strand.
CGTACTTAACCCGTTGGGCGTACCTTCTCGTATGAACATCGGTCAGGTACTTGAGGTTCATCTCGGCTACGCTGCAATGGCTCTCGGATGGAAGATGATGACTCCTGTATTCGACGGTGCTCACGAGGATGACATTCGTGAATGTCTCAAGTTGGCAGATATCGGATACTATATAGATGAAAAAGGCAATAAGGTATATGACGGTAAGGTTCAGCTTACAGACGGCAGAACCGGCGAGAAGTTTGATAACCGTGTAACAGTAGGTTATATGTACTATCTCAAGCTCCATCACCTTGTTGATGATAAGATTCACGCTCGTTCCACAGGTCCTTACAGCCTTGTTACCCAGCAGCCGCTTGGTGGTAAAGCTCAGTTCGGTGGTCAGCGTTTCGGTGAGATGGAGGTTTGGGCACTTGAGGCTTACGGTGCTGCTTATACTCTTCAAGAAATAATCACCGTTAAGTCCGACGATGTTGTAGGTCGTGTTAATACTTACGAAGCTATCGTTAAGGGCGAAAACATTCCGCCGGCAGGCACACCTGAGGCATTTAAGGTTCTGTTCAAAGAGCTTCAGGCTCTCGGCCTTGATACAAAGTTGTACGATAAGGACGGCAATGAGGTTGAGCTTAAGCAGGATCTTGACGACGACGGTATTCAGCCGGTAGACGAAAAAGCATTTACTACCGTAAACGACTTTGAAGGTCAAGAGGGCTACGGAGTCGTAGACGCAGAGGCTGAAATGCAGGAAGCAGGTCAGAGTGGTTCTTCTTCTGATGATTTGTTTGCAAATTTCGCAAACGCATTTGCAACAGATGATGACGACACAGACGATACAGACGAAGAATAATATATAACTTCAACATTATATATGTCACTTTTGACAGACTTTCAATAACTATAGAAAAAGGAGTGCTTCCATATGGATAATAATTCAACTAACGAATTTAGTTCAGTTCAAATCGGGCTTGCATCACCTGAGCGTATTCGCGAATGGTCTTACGGCGAGGTAACAAAGCCCGAAACTATAAACTACAGAACTCTTAAACCGGAGCGTGACGGCCTTTTCTGCGAAAGAATTTTTGGTCCTATGAAGGATTGGGAATGTCACTGCGGTAAATATAAGAGAGTTCGCTACAAAGGCAAGGTCTGCGAGCGCTGCGGCGTCGAGATTACTCGCTCAAAGGTTCGTCGTGAGCGTATGGGCCATATCGAGTTGGCTGCCCCTGTATCACACATTTGGTACTTTAAAGGCATCCCAAGCAGACTCGGTCTCGTTCTTGACCTTAGCCCAAGATATTTGGAGAAGGTTTTGTACTTTGCTCTGTACATTGTTACAGACCCCGGTGATACTCCGCTGGAAAAAATGCAAATCCTTAACGAAAAAGAATACGCAGAAATGCGTGAGAGATACGAGGATGATTTCCAGGCAGGAATGGGTGCCGAGGCCATCAAAAAGCTCCTCCAGGATATTGACGTTCCTACCCTTCGTGACGAGCTTACAGCAGAGCTTGAGACCGCTACCGGTCAAAAGAGAGTTAAGCTCCTCAAGAGACTTGATGTTGTTGATGCTTTCTATCACAGCGGCAACAAGCTCGAGTGGATGATTCTCGATGCAATTCCTGTTATTCCACCTGACATCAGACCTATGGTTCAGTTGGACGGCGGCAGATTTGCTACTTCTGACCTTAATGACCTTTACAGACGTGTTATCAACCGTAACAATCGTCTTAAGAGACTTCTTGAGCTTAATGCTCCCGACATCATTGTCCGCAACGAAAAGCGTATGCTCCAGGAATCAGTAGATGCTCTTATCGACAACGGTCGTCGTGGCCGTCCTGTTACCGGTCCAAACAACAGACCGCTCAAATCCCTTTCGGATATGCTTAAGGGTAAGCAGGGACGCTTCCGTCAGAACCTTCTCGGTAAGCGTGTTGACTACTCCGGTCGTTCCGTTATCGTAGTAGGTCCTGAACTTAAAATGTATCAGTGCGGTTTGCCTAAGGAAATGGCTATTGAGCTGTTCAAGCCTTTCGTAATGAAGCGCCTTGTAGAAACAGGCGTTGCATCTAACATTAAGTCTGCCAGAAAAATGGTAGAAAAAGCAAACAGAAGTGAGGTTTGGGATGCCCTTGAGGTTGTAATTAAGGATCATCCGGTTATGCTTAACCGTGCCCCCACACTTCACAGACTTGGTATTCAGGCATTTGAGCCTGTACTCGTAGAGGGCAGAGCAATCAAACTTCACCCACTTGCTTGTACAGCGTTCAACGCTGACTTCGATGGTGACCAGATGGCTGTCCATGTTCCTCTTTCAGCAGAGGCACAGGCTGAGGCAAGAATGCTTATGCTTGCTTCCAACAACCTTCTTAAACCTTCTGACGGTAAGCCGGTTGCAGTTCCTACTCAGGATATGGTTATCGGTTCTTACTACCTTACTATGATTAAGGAAGGCGAGCCTGGTTGCCCTCATACAGAGGTTATCAACGGCGAAGAGATCACAAAGTACAACATCTACCGTGACACAGATGAGGCTATGATGGCTTATCAGGAGGGCTCTTTGGGACTCCACAGCGAATGTCTCATTCGTTTCACAAAAGAGGTTGACGGCGTAAAGAAATCTCGCCTTGTAAAAACTACTATCGGTCGAGTAATCTTCAACAGACCTATCCCACAGGATTTGGGCTTTGTTGACAGAACTGTTCCCGAAAATGAGTTTGAGCTTGAAATTTCCTTCGTAGTAAAGAAGGGCGGTCTCGGAAAGATTGCCGACAAGTGCATACGCAAGCACGGCGTTTCCGTTGCATCTAAGGTTCTTGATGAAATCAAGGCACAGGGCTATAAGTATTCTACAGTTTCCGGTACAACAGTTGCCGTTATTGACGCACTTATCCCTGAAAAGAAAAAGGAATATCTTGCTGAAGCAGAAGCTAAGGTAGACGAAATCACATATAACTACAACTACGGTCTCATCACCAATGAGGAGCGATCCTCAGCAGTAATCAAGGCTTGGGAAGAATGTACCAATAAGGTATCTGACGAGTTGACCGGCAACTTTGACGGTACTCATAACCCGATTCACATGATGGTAGACTCCGGTGCTCGTGGTAGTACATCACAGCTTCGTCAGTTGGCAGGTATGAGAGGTCTTATTGCAAATACTTCCGGTAAAACCATCGAAGTTCCTATTCGTGCTAACTACCGTGAAGGTCTGAATATTTTGGAATACTTCATTTCTTCCCGTGGTGCTCGTAAGGGACTTACCGATACCGCTCTGCGTACAGCTGACTCAGGTTACCTTACCAGACGTCTTGTTGATGTATCTCAGGATGTTATCATTCGTGACAATGACTGCGGATGCCACGATGGCATAGATGTTTATGCTATCATGGACGGCAATCGTGTTCTTGAGCCTCTTGAGGAGAGACTTGTGGGCAGATTTGTAGTAGAACCTGTTGTTGATCCTAAGACCGGCGAAGTTCTTATGGATACCGACAGAATGATGAATGACAGCGATGCAAAGCGTATTGCTGATGCAGGTATTACTCATGTCAAAATTCGTTCTCTAATTACTTGTAAATCACGCCACGGCGTTTGCCGCAAGTGCTACGGTTCAAACCTTGCATTCAACGAGCCTGTACAGGTCGGCGAAGCAGTTGGTATCATAGCAGCTCAGTCAATCGGTGAGCCCGGTACACAGCTTACAATGAGAACCTTCCACACCGGTGGTGTAGCCGGCGGTGAGGATATCACTCAGGGTCTTCCGAGAGTCGAGGAACTGTTTGAGGCAAGAAAGCCTAAGCAGCTTGCTATCCTTTCTGAGATTGAGGGCGATGTAAGATTTGAGGAAATCAAGAAGAGCCGTCATGTAGTTGTTTACAATTCAGAGACAGGCGAGGAAAAGAAATATCTTATTCCTTATGGTGCAAGACTTTGTGAGAATATTACAGAGGGTGCTCATATCGAAAAGGGTGCTGAACTTACAATCGGTTCTAAGAACCCACACGATGTACTTGCTATTCTCGGCGAGGAGGCAGTTTATAATTACCTTATCAAAGAGGTTCAGTTCGCATATCGTACCCAGGGTGTTGATATCAACGATAAGCACATTGAGGTTATCGTTCGTCAGATGCTCAAGAAATGTACTGTCGATGATGCAGGCGACACTGACCTTATCGCAGGTACAATGGTAGATGTTGACTCTGTAGAAGAAGCAAACGATAAGATTGATGAAAGAATTGCAGCAGGCGAAGAGGGACTTAAGCACGCAACTTATATCCCAATCCTTATGGGTATCACAAAGGCGTCTCTTGCTACTGATTCATTCTTGTCTGCCGCCTCATTCCAGGAGACAACCCGTGTTCTTACCGATGCAGCTATCAAGGGCAAGGTTGACCCGCTTCTCGGACTTAAAGAAAACGTACTTATCGGTAAGCTCGTTCCTGCCGGTACAGGTATGAGTGTGTTCCGTGATGTCGATGTTGTACCGAGCTACTTCAGCGCTGAGGGTTCGGAAGAAATTTTGAACCTTGAACAATTACAAGAGCTATTGACAAACAACCAGCAATAAGCTATAATATGTGATTGTGTCGGTGGAATTTTGGCAGATTAGCCAAAATGGAACACGATATTTTGTAATAAACGTCAAAGGAGTACGGCTATCCGTACTCCTTGACGTGCGTATATTTGATATTTTTCACGGAAAAATATCAAATGTGCGTATGTCGCACGAATACTACAGAAAGGAGAATAAACTATTGCCTACCTTTAACCAATTAGTTAGAACAGGACGTAAGTCCCATGAAAAGAAGGCTAAGGCACCTGCTCTTTTGAAAGGCCTTAACACAAAGAAGAACGTTATGACAGATAACGCTTCTCCACAAAAGCGTGGCGTTTGTACTGCAGTAAAGACAGCTACACCTAAGAAACCTAACTCAGCTCTCCGTAAGATTGCCAGAGTTCGTCTTACAAATGGTATGGAAGTTTCTGCTTACATTCCGGGCGTTGGTCACAACCTTCAGGAACACTCAGTTGTTATGGTTCGTGGCGGCCGTGTAAAGGACCTTCCCGGTGTTCGTTACCACATTATCCGTGGTACTCTCGATACCCAGGGCGTTACAGGAAGAATGCAGAGCCGTTCTAAGTATGGTGCTAAAAAGCCAAAGGCTAAGAAGTAAGCCTAAATTTTATTAAAACCAGGAAAACCGACAATAGTTTATTTATCTATATATAATAGATAGCGTAAGC
>URJF01000097.1 GCA_900548085.1 uncultured Oscillospiraceae bacterium
TCGATAGTACCGCCCTTCTTATAATAGCGGGTTTCCTTTGTACGCTGATTGCAGAACACAAAGCCGAAGTTCGAGGTATCGGACTCAATAGAGGTAACACCTGTGTAAACCCAAACATCATCGTCCATAGCGATATAGCCGTTACCGGAAGAAGTTACATTTACATCATTCTGGAATATAATTGAGTTCCAAAATCCCTTAGCGAGCTTACCGTGATAGTTGTACTGCTCTACCAAAAGGTCTGCGCTGTACACAACATCTATCCAATTAAGCGACTTATTTTTCTTAATAGTCTCTATGCTGTAATATTGGCTTTCACCGTTCAATGCACTGGTAATGATAGCACCTTTAACATCCGTACCACCGAAAAGTCCTATTGTCTTATCAAGTACCGGTGTAATCCAATACGGCTTGCCCAAATCGTCTATCTCAAAATTAGGTGTATCCATAATGGCTGTAGGATACTGGAAGCGCAGGTGTCTAACAAGTTTTTCATTAAACAATTCTGTAGGCGAATACTTTATTCCTTCGCCAAACTGCTGAATACAGTTTACAGCCTGAACCTTTTGGCTCACAACATCCACAAGCATATATGCCGGCAGACCGTTCTTTGTGTTGTTCAGCCACTTGAACACATTTGCATATTCGAGATATGCTACTCTGACAGGTCTGTTCTTATAGTTAATCTGTGTAGAGCTAGATGACACAACATACTGGCTCTTGTACTCTGACAAGCTACCTAACTGCTGGTCTGCAAGAACCTTTGCGGTAGATGCATCAAGTCTCGGAACTTCGTCATAATTGATTTCTTCAAAATCCTTGCTGAAATCACTGCTCTTAACAGTCATAAGGTCACTGTAATCGTGTGCTCTGAACAATGTACAGCCTACCAAAAATCCGATGAGCATAACCAACAGCAGTACGCCGACAATTATAATCGGGAACTTAGACTGCTTTTTGAAATATTCCTTGCGTTCTATCTTTTTCGTTGCTCCGATAAGGAGATAGAAAGACGCCATAAATATCGCAATCAAAACAAATACAAAAATATAAAGGTCGGTTGACTTAAAATTAAGTGCCGGTATCATCATATAGTAAACTATACCGCCGCCGAGTATTGTTATCAACAATGAAAGCAGCACCTTCTGTCCGAGCTTAGGCGGTTTTACTACCACATCCACATCGTCCTTAGAGGGCCATTTGAATTTTGACTTGAAGTTTTCGATAACCTCATCTGCGTCATAATCCATATTTGGAATTTTATCGCTCATAAAAATTCTCCGTTCTAAATTAGTGTATTAATTATACAATAATACACTCTGTGTAGTCAAGTTAAATATATATTAAGGGAGCAGAACCCCCTGCTCCCTAATGATGAATTATTTTATATGCTCAAAAAAGTCATTCTTTTTCTCATCCTTGCCTACAGTGGTATACACGAGGCCAAACTTCTTGTTAGAATATTTTTTTACAGTGCTGTTGTTCATATCCCAACCGCCGTGCTGTGACCTGTGCTTGTCAAAAGCGACTGTAGCTACCTGAATAGGTGACTTGCCGTCAAGCTGGCTATAGTGCTTGCTCCAATTCATTGTAATCGGATTAGTGTTTGTATAGTGGCAGTAAACCTTTTTCACCTTCCAAGTGCCATACTTTTTGTAGGAACTTTTGTACTTTGTCTTATCCTTTGCAAGCTTTACTGCTTTCGTCACCAAATAAGATGTGGTTTTGTGAGTCGGGTGACCATACTCGCCGTCCTTGTCGTGAGTCACAATAACATCGGGCCGGTATTCTCTGATTTTCTCTACCATTTTTCCCAGGACTGCATCTTCGCCGCCCCAATCCTTTAGCGTTCCCGAAACGCCTTTGTGATATCCGCCTATATATCCCATAAAAATGGGATAAGTCTTAACGCCCATGGACCACTGACCTGCCAAAGCCTCTCTTACTCGCAAACGGTCTGTACCGGACATATACATTGTGTACACATTCTTGTGCCTAACATTGTTATAGTATGGAATTGTACCGCCGAAAAACAACAGTTCATCATCACGGTGGGCAGATATTACCATAAGGTCGCAGTTCTTTGCCTTAGGTGTTTGCCACTGCTCTACCGAAGGGCCTACCTTGCCTTTTTCGTACACTCGGAGTGTGCAGATTCCGTTGTTGCCCTTTTCTTTTTTTAGATTTATCGTAACCTTAACGGTATTTTTGTTCAGCTTATAGTAATTATGAATTTTGCCAAATGACTTGCCTGTGTACTTGTTCAGCACCTTGCCGTTTTCGTCATAAGACTTAAAGGTATAATCGTTTTTGGTCAGATGCCATTTTATCAGTATTCCGTCAGGCGTTTTGTCTTTTGGCATTGTTATAGTCATTTTTCCGCCGGTCCAAGTGGTGTCGATGTCGTTGTCTGTAACATTTTTCGCCTTGCCCTTTGACACAGTCACCTTGCACTTTGGTGTCATATGCTTAGGCTCTTTTGCCGCTCCCAAAACAGTAAAGTTTCGGCGAATCAGAATTTTGTTTCCGTCAGTATCAGTGAGAGTATATCTCAACTGTTTTTCACCTGAAGACAACTTTCCAAACTTAATCTTAGAGTCATAGTCCTTTAGTTTAACGGTTTTTGATGATATATTTTTTCCGTAAAAAGTGTCGTTCTTGAATTGGTTGCGATCATACACCGACACTTCTACTCTCTCTATATTTTTGTTAGCCGTCAACTTTCCTGAAATAGAGAAGGAGGCTCCCTTTTTCAGTACAGTAGGGCGTCGCAAATCCGACGAGGTCACTTTGAGTTCGCCTTTTTTATATGTCGCCGCCTGTGCATTAAGCTGTACGGTAAACAAACATACTAATGCTGTCAAAACTGCTACGATAACCGCAACAGCAGATGTGCTTTTTCTTTTAACCATTGCTTCCTCCTAAAGAAACACAAGGACGGCACATAACTGTACCGCCCTTTTAAGTCAAATCAAATACTATAATAATTATGCTCTTGTAATGTTTTTCTTTTCCTTAAGCCAATCATCTGTTGCAGGGAAGTGGTTGGTATAAGTGATAGTAACATTAGCACTCTTATCCTTAACTACAGTAATTGTAGCGTGAGTAACAGATACCTGTGCAATCATGGTGTAATCAGCTTCGACAATTTCCTTAGTCTTTGTGTTGATTTTAACCTTACCGGTGCCGCCCTTGTAAAGAACCTTTACGTTGTCGTTTGCGTCACCCTGCTCAAACTTAAGAATCTAGATTGTAGCTACTGTGCCGGTGATATCACCGAGAGCCATGAAGAATGAACCCTGGTTGCCTTCGCCACGGAATGCAGACTCTTCTTCTTTTGGCTGAAGTGTCATTGTGATAGTTCCGTCGCCGTTGTCAACGATGTTTGCATCAAGAAGATTTTCGCCCTTTAATGCAGAAGTTCTGAAGTCATGGTCATTCTTTCTTGTCTTATCATCAAGGTTGTTATCGAGTTTAGGATCTCTGTTTGTACTTGGTACAAGACCATATGCGTTAGGTGCAAACATACCGCCAACAATACCTGGAACGAGCTTCTTGATAGCTGCATTTTCTTTGCCGTCGATGAGGATGTTGCCTACATTAAGGTCCTCAGAACCGATAAGCTTGTAGTAAGTCTTCTTTTCGCCGTTATCGATATAATCTGCAGTAAGAGTCTTGGTGTAGTTATAAGCCTGAACATAGTAGTTAGCTACATCGTCAAGAGTCTTAAATTCTACTCCGCCGTATGTACCTGCCTTAAACGATGAGTCAAGAACCGATTTGTCCTCTTCCTCGCCTGAATCGGCATTTTCGTCAGTCTTCTTCCAATCGCCGGACTTAACTTCCTTGATTGCTTGGATTGTGCCGTTGGTAACATAGTTGAGCTTTGCGCAGCCTGCAAGAGAAGCAACAAGAGCAGCAACAAGCACAAGGCACAAAATTGATTTGAGTGTTTTTTTCATTGTTGGGAATCCCCTTTCCGTGATATATGTTCTCATATTCGTCCTGTAGAAAACATTACATACTAAATTTATTATAATTTGACCAAAAAGTCAATAGGTAAATCGAAAATACTTGTAAAAGATTTGAAAATTATTTCTCAATCGGTTGTTTAGACCTCTCTAATGTGTTATAATTCCAATAAATCAGACAGAATTTTATACTATTCTATATAAATGGAGGAAACACTATGAGATGCAAAAACTGCGGCTCCGAAAATGATGATAATCTGTATATATGCCAAAATTGCGGCTCTCCGCTTTACGACGAGTCGGACGACCCGAGGGATATCGGCAAAACAAAGGTAGTACCAAACCTCGACCAAAACGATTTGGACAACTACAATAATGCCGACAACGACGACCTTATGGCACGACGTCAGCAGCGTCTCCAAAAAGAAAAGCAACAAAAGGAAGATAAAAAGCAAAAACAAACCGTAGCGCTTATTATAGTATTGGTTATTGTTCTTATTGCAATTATCTCCACAACCATTGCTGTAGTTGCTCACTCAAAAAAGCAAATCAACACCCAGCCAAACACAGACAGCAATACCGTATCTGACAGTATAAGCCGTGATACATCATCTTCTACCGCTTATACTTCGTCATCCACATCCACCACTACCACCACATCTACTACCACTACAACAACTTCTACCACATCTACTACCAAGAGAACTACTACCACTACCACAACAAAGCCGGCTAAAACATACGATGTTAACCTTAGCTGTAACGAGGGCGGTGAAGTGGAATCCAACGGCAAAACCGCCAACGACGGAACATATACCGAAGGCTCTACAGTTACTATCATAGCCCGTCCCGACGATGGCTACACTTTTGACGGTTGGTACAGCGGCAACAAAAAAGTTTCCGGCAGCACAAAGTTTTCGTTCAAGATAAACGGCAACAAGAGCTACAATGCTGTTTTTGTTCCATCCGGTGACAGCACCGACTATGAATAAACATTCTATACTTTAGGTGAACATTATGACAAAGGGCGAATCGGCAAAAGAATATTTTAAGAACGGCTACAACTGTGCTCAGGCAGTTGCCATGGCTTTCTGTGACGAAATGGATATGGACGAAAAGGTTGTTGCTAAACTCGTTTCGGGCTACGGCGGAGGCATGGGCAGAATGAGAGAGGTATGCGGCACAGTGTCCGGCATGGTTTTCGTTCTTTCTGCACTGTACGGATATGACGACGCATCTGCGAGAGAAGAAAAAACTCAACTCTACAAAGATATTCAGCAATTAGGTGACCGCTTCAAAGCTGATAACGGCTCTCTTATTTGCCGTGAATTGCTCGGACTGCAAAAAAAGGGATTTGACACCCCAACTCCCGCTGAGCGCACTAACGAGTATTACAAAAAGCGCCCCTGTCCCGAGCTGGCAAAATATGCCGCCGATATTCTCGACGAATTCATCAAATCAAAAGGAACAAAAGAATAATAAAAAACTCTTGCATTTTTGATTGCAATGTGTTATAGTATTTTAGCAAAAGCGAAAGCCGATGCATATGTGCGCTGGTAGCTCAGCTGGATAGAGTGACTGGCTACGAACCAGTAGGTC
>URJF01000098.1 GCA_900548085.1 uncultured Oscillospiraceae bacterium
ATAAGGATATTACTCCTGCCACTCTTAAGAATCTCAGCTATGCTATCGCTACCGCTGACGAAAAGAATGGCAAAAAATATTCAGGTCTCGATTGGCTCTATGCTAAGTCAAGAAAAGCCGGCGACATTAAGCAGTATTCTACTACTGTAGTATATGTTCTTAAGCCTGTATATTTCTCTAACCAAAAGACTGTTAATGTGAGACACATTCTCATCAAGCCTGCGACAAGCTCAAGTTCAAGCAGAACTTCTTCTACCTCCGATGCTACTACCGCTACATCTAAGCAGTGGAAAGCAGCCCAAAAGAAGGCAGACAAGATTCTCAAAGAATTTAACGACGGCAAAAAGACAGAAGAAGCTTTTGCGGATTTGGCAAAAGAAAATTCAGAGGACAGCAATAAGGACGACGGCGGTCTTTACGAAAATGTTACTCCTCATCAAATGGTGAACACATTTGACGCTTGGTGCTTCGACAGTTCCAGAAAAGCAGGCGACACCGCTATAGTTCAGACCAAGTACGGCTATCATATTATGTACTTCTCCGGCTACGGTGACCTTAAGGTTTGGGAGTACACCGCTCAACAGTCCCTTGCATCAAAGGACGGCAAAGATACCCAAAAAGAGCTTGAGGACTCATATAAGATTAAGACAAATTGGCTCGGCTCTCGTTTCTTCGAAAAAGATACTGATATCGATTCATAACATATTATTCTTAGAGGTCGCCGACAGGTGACCTCTTGAGTCTTTATGCGGTACAGGAGGTTGTATATGCAGCTTACACCCAAAAGTAAAGAAGTTGAACAGCTAAAAAAAGAGAACGCGCGACTCATGGCAGCACTCAACGAGGCAGAGTTTGAGTGCCAACGACTGACTATTATGAACTCAAATTTGGAAACTCAGCTAAAAGAGTCCAATCGTGAGTTAGAAAAAAATATCTCAGTACTTCAGTCACTAAAAGCCGAAATCGGCGCCCTCGTCGACAGCCTAAAAAAATAAAAACGCATTGAGCCATCAATGCGTTTTTTCTGTGCTAAAGAATAACAAAAGCCGACCAATACTTATGTATCGGTCGGCTTTTTAACAGTGCAATGACGAAGCTCAGGAAGCTCAATCAATTACTTCCTTATGCATCCGTGCCAAATTGCAAAACCTTTTAGTTGTTGTTGATTACTGCTCAACAGGGTAAACAGAAACTTTTTTTCTGTCCTTGCCCATCTTTTCGAACTTAACTGTTCCGTCAACAAGTGCGAAAAGAGTATCGTCCTTGCCGATACCTACGTTGGTACCCGGATGGATGTGAGTTCCTCTCTGACGATAGAGAATGTTGCCTGCCAATACGAACTGACCGTCAGCTCTCTTAGCACCGAGACGCTTTGACTCGCTGTCTCTGCCGTTCTTGGTAGAACCCATACCTTTTTTATGAGCAAAAAGTTGTAAATCAAGCTTGAGCATTTGTTACACCTCCGAAATGGTTACTTTTAAGTTGTCGGGGTATTCCTTTTGGAGCTCATTCATGTGAAAGAGCAGTCCTCTCAGAATATCCTGAGCCGGTGTCGGTGAGCCTTTTATTTGCAAACGCATATATCCGTCTGTGCTCGCTGCATCCGCCTCTAACTTAATTACATCTGTAATTGTGTTAGCCGTCATAAAGCACGCACTTGATACAAATGCGCACAGTATGTCGTCGCCGGATTCGACGAGTCCCGAATGACCTTTGCATACGAAACCTGTGATTTCGCCGCTCACTTCTGAAAATTCAATTCTTATCATTATGCCTTGATAGAGGTAATCTCAACCTTAGTGTATGGCTGACGATGACCCATCTTGCGCTTTTCGTTCTTCTTTGGCTTGTAGGTGAAAACTGTGATTTTCTTGCCCTTGCCGTTCTTAAGAACCTTAGCCTTTACAGCAGATTTAGCACAATCCTTGCCTGCCTTGAAGCCTTTTTCGTTGCTTACTGCAAGAACTTCGTCAAAGGTGATTTCGCTGTCAGCTTCTGCGTCGAGCTTCTCGATATAGAGAACATCGCCTTCGGATACCTTGTACTGCTTTCCGCCTGTTACGATTACTGCGTACATAGTCTTTTCTCCTTATCCAAGTCTCGCTACGATAGGCGCATACCTGTGTATGTCTTAGGTGCCCATAATATGCGGCTTAATGATTATACCATATATATGTCATTTGTCAAGGATTATTTGCTGATTTTCGGATTGTTTGTTCTGCCGAGTATATAGTCCGTAGACACATCATAGTAGTCGGCGAGTGTTATGAGTATTGATGTAGGTATATCTCTTTGACCTAATTCGTAGTTAGAGTAAACTTGTTGAGAGCAGTTTAGTACCTTGGCTATCTGTGTTTGTTTTAAATCGTTGTCTTCTCTTAAATCTCGTATTCTTTGAAACATATTGTATCACCAAAATTTATTATATGTTACTGCAAATTGTTGTATTGACAAATACCGCAAAATGCGGTATAATATTTTTGCAAATTATTTTAGAAAGAAGAGAGTTTTATGAAACTAAAAAAAATCATCAGTGTAATTACAGTAATTGCTGTAATAGCTACCGCCTTTATTGGTTGCGGAAAAGGTAAAAATCTTGAATGGCCGACTTCCGGATTGGCTAAAGAATTACCAACACCTTTTTCAACGAAAGGTGAAATAACCGATGACAGTGCTGATCACTTTGCAGTTAAGTTATATAAGGTCGAAAAAAGTGACTACGACTCTTATATTTCAGATGTAAAGAAAAAAGGATTTTCCACAGAACCAACCGAAGAAGGAGACAATTACTCTGCATTTAATAAATCCGGCTACAAATTCGAAGGAAAGTTCAATGCCGATGATAAAGAAATGACGATAGAACTTTATGCCCCGAGAGGCAATGGAGAATTAGTTTGGCCATCTTCCGGATTGGCGGAAATGTTACCTGAACCATATAGTTCTAAAGGCGAAATAAAAACAGATTCATCAGACAAATTTTTAGCATATGTCGGCGACACAACCATGGAGGATTACGGATATTATGTTGAAGATTGTATAAATGAATACGGCTTTAAGGCGGATTATCAAAAAGAAAAGAAATCATTTTCGTCAAAGAACAAAAAAGGCTATTCTCTTACAGTGAAGTACGAAGGAGTTAATGTTATGTCGGTTGAGTTGGATGCCCCATTTGAGAATGAATCCGGAACAACAAGTACAACTGCTCACAAGACTACTGAAAAAGCCAAAACAACTAAAAAAGATACTGCCTCAAAATCTAAAGATAAGTCTGATGAAGATTGGTCAAACGTTACACCTGAATTTAAAGAAACGATGGATAAGTATGAAGAATTTTTTGATGAGTACATTGCTTTTATGAAAAAATATGAAAAGAGCAATAACACGGCAGCTATGATGAAAGAATATGCTAAATATATGAAAAAGTATTCCGAAGTCATGGAAAAGATAAACGAAATTGACCAAGACGAATTATCAGCTGACGATTTAGCTTACTATATATATGTATGGGCACGAATCAGCGAAAAGCTCGAGAAAGTCTAAGTTTTTGTAATAATAAAAAATACTTTACTTTTGTATGCGATTGTGTTATAATCTTTTTGCTTTGAACGGATTTCTCGGTTGCGGGTGCAAGCCCTACGGGTGTTCACCGTCCCGTTACTGCGATTTTCGCAATGCAAATATTTTTATGAGGTGAAATTATGACACAGGAAGAAAAGCAAGCAATTATCAAAGAATACGCTACTCACGAGGGCGACACAGGTTCTGCTCAGGTACAGGTTGCTGTTCTCACAAAGAGAATCAACGAGCTCACCGAGCACCTTAAGGTTCACAAGAAGGACCACCACTCCCGTCGTGGACTTCTTAAGATGGTAGGTCACAGAAGAAACCTTCTCGCTTATATCTACAAGAAGGACGTTAACGAGTATCGTCAGCTTATCGCTAAGCTCGGTATCCGTAACACTCTTGAGCGTGGTATGGTCGAAGAGACTAACGAGGACTAATTGTTTACGGCAGGTGATTCCTACGGGCATCACTTGCCTTTTTGACTGTTAAAACCCGATATTCAAAGGGGGCCGAAAAATAGTAGTAAATTGAGAGCGTATCATTTTGTGCGCTTTGACTTTATTACTATTGCCTCCTTTTGATATAAATTAAAAGAAAGAGGTAAAATTATGTTTTTCAAGAATTTTAAAGTATGGGAAACAGAGCTTGCCGGCAGAAAGCTGACACTTGAGACCGGCAAAATGGCAGGTCTTGCCAATGCATCCATTATGGCACGCTACGGCGAGACAGAAGTATTGTGTAATGTTACTGCATCGGCTAAGCCGAGAGAGGGTGTAGACTTTTTCCCTCTCAGCGTTGACTACGAGGAGAAGATGTATTCTGTAGGCCGTATCCCCGGCTCATTCCAGAGGAGAGAGGGCAGAGCATCAGAAAAGGCTATCCTTACTTCTCGTTGCATCGACCGTCCTATCCGTCCTTTGTTCCCCAAGGACTTGCGCAACGACTGCAGCGTTGTTGCTACAGTAATGTCGGTTGATCCTGACTGTTCACCCGAAATCACTGCTATGATCGGTGTTTCCGCTGCTATCGCTATCAGCGATATTCCGTGGGACGGCCCTATCAGTGGTGTTAATGTAGGTCTTGTTGACGGCGAAATCGTTATTAACCCTACTCTCGAGCAGAGAGCAAAGAGCGACCTTGTTCTTACAGTCGCTTCTACAGCTGACCTTGTAGCTATGATTGAGGCAGGCGGTAACGAGATTGACGACGAGACTATGTTCAATGCTATTATGGCAGGTCACGAAGAAAATAAGAAGATTGTTAAGTTCATTCAGGGCATCGTTGACGAAATCGGCAAGCCTAAGTTTGAGTACGAGTCATCAAATCCCGATCCGGAAATTATGGCTCAGATTGAAGATTTCTGCATCGAAGATGTCAAAAAGGCACTTGATACAGACGACAAAAAGGTTCGTGATGAGGCTCTCCTTCCTATATATGCCGCTGTTCACGAAAAGTTTGACGAGCAGTTTGAGGGCAACGAGGCTAAGATTGACGAGATTATGTATCTTGTACAAAAGCACGTTGTTCGTTCTTGGCTTAAGGATGAGCATAAGCGTGTAGACGGCAGAGGTATCGACGAGATTCGTCCTCTTAACGCAGAGGTTGACCTCCTTGCCAGAGCACACGGCTCAGGCTTGTTCACCAGAGGACAGACTCAGGTTCTTTCTGTTGCAACACTCGGCCCTATGAGCGACGCACAGCAGCTTGACGGCCTTGATGAGCAGACCGAAAAGAGATATATCCATCACTACAACTTCCCATCATATTCTGTAGGCGAAACAAAGCCGAGCAGAGGCCCGGGCAGAAGAGAAATCGGCCACGGTGCTTTGGCAGAAAAGGCTTTGCTCCCTGTTATTCCGTCAGTAGATGAATTCCCATATGCTATTCGTGTTGTATCCGAGGTTCTTTCTTCAAACGGCTCTACATCACAGGGCTCAATCTGCGGCTCTACCCTTGCTCTTATGGCAGCAGGTGTTCCTAT
>URJF01000099.1 GCA_900548085.1 uncultured Oscillospiraceae bacterium
CGTTGAGCTGAAGCCGTTTTCTTGGAATGTCATTAGATTTAAAAAATAACAGTATGTATATTTATTCTGTTGAAAATGTATATCTCTTGTGATATAATAAACAAATCAATTATTTAGAAGGAATATTATGGATAACTATTCTATAACCCTTCCGTCATATTCTATAGGCAGTGAGGTATATTCTAAGATTGGAGACATTTGTTCCCGTTCCGGCAAAACTGCTGTTATGATCGGCGGAAAAACCGCTCTCTCCGTAGCTAAAGAAAAGATAATGTCTGCAATAAGTGATACAGATATTACCGTTCTTGATACGCTTTGGTACGGCAGAGAGGCGAGTATAACTAACATAAATGCGCTCAAAGATAATAAATCGGTACAAAATGCGGATATGATTTTTGCCGTTGGCGGCGGAAAAGCTCTCGATACCTGTAAGGCTTTGGGCTATGAACTTTACAAGGATGTGTACACTTTTCCGACTATTGCATCTAACTGCGCCGCTACGACTGCCGTTTCGATACTTTATAATGACGACGGCAGTTTCTTAAAACCGTACTTTCTTACTGCTCCGCCTAAACATTCTTTTATTGACACGGCGATAATATGTGCCGCCCCGAGAAAATATATTTGGGCGGGTATGGGCGATACCTATGCAAAGTATTTTGAGGCTATGATGAGCAGCAGGGGAGAAGAACTTGTTCATTATCACGCATTAGGCAGAACAGTGTCACAGATGTGCTATGAGCCTGTAATAAAATATGGCGTTCAGGCTATGAAAACCGTTGACGGTTTAACTGATGACAGGGAAGCTCTTACAGAGATTATTCTTGCGGTGGTAGTTACTACCGGAATTGCATCTATTTTCCTAACTAATGAGCATATCATAGATTATAATACCGGTCTTGCTCACGCTGTATTTTACGCTCTGACCTCTTGGCGTCATATAGAAGAAAATCACTTGCACGGCGAGGTTGTCGGTTACGGCGTACTTATTCTTCTGCTGGTTGACGGTGACCGTGATACATTCGAAAAAATGTATGCTTTTAACAAGAGTGTAGGTTTACCTACAAAATTGGCAGATGTTGAGATGAGCGTAGATGATTTAGATGAGCTTGTTCCAAAAGTAGCTGCTATGAAAGATATTGACCATAATCCTTATGTTATCACAGAGGATGCAATCAGAAACGCTTTTCTACAGCTTGAGGAGCGGAACAAACAGCAATAAACTATAAGGAGTTTTTGATATGAAAAGAATTACAAAAAGAATTTTGGCGTTGGTTTTGTCAGTGTTGCTTATTGTTGCAGTGTTTGCAGGCTGTTCATCAAACGGCGACAGTACAAAGTCTGACAAAAACGAAAAATTTGCCGTTGTTGTACAGTCCGGCGCAAACGGTGCCTTTGTTGATATGAAGGACGGTATTGTGTCTAAACTCGTTGCAAACGGCTATAATAAGGACAACATTGTCTATAAAGACGCTCAGGGTGATCCGGCTGCATTGACCTCGATTATCAGTGGCCTTGATGACGGCTCTTATGAGGCGGTCTTTACTATCGGTACAGCTTGTACTCAGGCTATGGTTAATCTTAACAGTGACACACCTTGCTTCTTCTGTGCTGTTTCCGCACCTGTCGAGGCTAAGGTTATCACAGATATGAACACACCTGACAAAAATGCTACCGGAACTTCCAATGCTATCCCTGTAGGCGATATTATCGAAATGGGACAGAAGATTACACCTAATGTAAAAAAATGGGGCTTTGTATATTCAACCTCACAGGTCAACGCAGTAGATACCGTTAAGTCGGCGCAAAAATATCTCGACAGCAAAAAGATAAAGTATGATTCCGCTACTGTAGAGACTTCTGCAGATGTGAAGTCTGCTGCAGAGACATTGATTTCAAACGGATGTGATGTCATCTTTGTTCCTAATGACGCTGTGGTACAGGACGGCGTTACTGCACTTGCCGAGGTTTGCGGCGAGGCAGGTATTCCTACCTATTGTTCATCCGCTACTACAGTAAAGAGCGGCTGTCTTGCGACTCTTGCTATCGACGATAAGGGCATCGGCGAAAAAACTGCTCAAAAGTATCTCGACTATGTTGCAGCCGGCAAGGATATTACTAAGGTAAAATCTGAGGTAGTAGGTATCGACGATTGCACCTTCAACAAAACTGTGGCTGAAAAAATTAAGGTTTCTCAGCCTGACGAAAACACTATAGGCTATCCTATTAACGCTGTAGAAACAGCTACAAAATAAAAATAACGCACATCGGCGGAGTGAGCTCCGCCCTTTGCGATTTTAAGGACAAGATTATGCAGGTTTATTTGGTTGCGATAGAAGAGGGTTTCCTCTATGGACTTCTTGCTATCGGTATTTATATTTCACTCAGAATACTTGATATTCCGGATTTGACTACCGAGGGCTCATTCGGTTTCGGCTCTGCTGTTGCCGCTGTAGTTGCCTCCCACGGATACGGTATTTTGAGTTTTGTTGCAGCATTTTTGGCAGGCGTTGCGGCAGGTATTGTCACTGCCTTGCTACAGACTAAGATTAAGGTTCATCCTGTTTTGGCAGGTATTATCACTATGAGCGGTCTGTATTCCATAAATCTTATGGTTCGTGGCTCATCTAACCTTAATTTTAATGATAATTCGGTGTTTACAAAATTGTTTAATGCTCTCGGCGTTTCCGGTATTGATAAAAAAATTACCGGACTTGTGCTCAGTGCGGCTGTGTGCATTGTGATTTTGGTTTTGATTATTGTTTTCTTTAAGACGCATTTGGGACTTTGTATTCGTGCTACGGGTGATAATCCCGATATGGTCAGAGCTTCATCTGTTAATGTTAATTTTTCATTGGTATTCGGTCTTGCTCTCGCTAACGGTCTTATCGCACTTTCCGGCGCATTCCTTTCGCATTATATGGGTTTGTCCGACCAGAGCTTTTCTAACGGAACATTGATTTACGGCCTTGCAGCTGTTATCATCGGCGAGGCTATATTCGGAAAACGCAGTGTTACTCTTGGTCTTATCAGTGCAGTTGTCGGAAGCGTAATATATAAGATTATCGTAGCATTTGTTATCGATGTTTCACTGTTCGGCAAGAACAGTGAAAATCTGATGAAACTTGCTTGCGCTCTTATTGTTACAGTTACTCTGCTTATTCCTGAAGTAAAAGCACGACTCCAAAAAAACAAGGCTGCAAAGGAGGCAAAACGAAATGCTTGATGTAAAAAATTTGTCTAAGACATTCGCTCCCGGTACAGTCAATGAGCATAAAGCTCTCGACAATATAAACCTCCGCCTTGACGACGGGGATTTTGTAACAATAGTAGGCTCTAACGGTGCTGGCAAGTCCACATTGTTCAATATGCTGTGCGGTACTTATGCACAGGACAGAGGGACTATTCTGCTTGATGATTTGGATATTTCCAATATGCCTGAGCATAAGAGAGCAAAATATATCGGCAGAGTGTTTCAAGACCCTATGAAGGGTACTGCTCCCAATATGACTATTGAGGAGAATCTTGCGCTGGCTTACTCTCGTGCTGGCTCATCATATCTCTCTTTGGCAGTTTCTAATAAAAAGAAAAAGATGTTTGCCGAAAAACTCGCAGCGTTTGATATGGGCCTTGAGGACAGAATGAAAACAAAAATTGGGCTCTTGTCCGGAGGTCAGAGACAGGTAGTTACGCTCCTTATGTGTACTATTGTTACGCCTAAGCTGCTCCTTTTGGATGAGCACACGGCGGCGCTTGACCCTATGACTGCCAATAAAGTTATGGAAATCACTAATAATATAGTAAAAGAAAATAACATAACTACACTTATGATTACTCACAATATGACTCAAGCTCTCAAAACCGGTAATCGTACTGTTATGATGGATTCGGGCAACATTATCATAGACTTGAGCCAAAAGGAAAGGGAAGGTATGACAGTTCCGGACCTCCTTGAGCTGTACAAAAATAAGGAAAATAAGGATTTTGATAATGACAGAATTCTGCTCCAAAAATAATAATAATCTTTTTGCCGTTGCATAATATTATGTTGTGCGACGGCTTTTTGCATATATTATCCTATATTTTTTGAAAATTTTGTTAATGCTATTGACAAATGAAAAAAAATCGCTACAATATATATTAGCACTCGGATATATAGAGTGCTAACTCAAATTTGTAAATTATTTTCAGAGGTGACATATTATGACAATCAAACCACTTGCAGACAGAGTTCTGCTCAAATCGGTAGAGGCTGAGGAGACCACAGAGTCAGGCCTTATTCTTGCGGCTTCGGCACAGGAAAAGCCTGAAATCAGCGAGGTAGTAGCAGTTGGCCCCGGTACAGAAAAGAATCCTATGACTGTTTCGGTAGGCGACAAGGTTATTATCAGCAAATATGCAGGTACTCAGGTAAAGGTTGACGGTACAGAGTACACAATTTCCGAGGTAAAAGATATCCTCGCAGTAGTAGAATAATTTAGGGGGTAATTCATTATGGCAAAAGATATTATCTATGGCGAAGAAGCTCGTAAGGCTCTTCAGGCAGGTATTGACAAGCTTGCTAATACAGTAAAAATTACATTAGGCCCAAAGGGCAGAAATGTAGTTCTCGACAAGAAGTACGGTTCACCGCTCATTACTAACGACGGTGTTACTATCGCAAAAGAGGTTGAGCTCGAAAATTCATTTGAAAATATGGGTGCTCAGCTTGTTAAAGAAGTTTCGTCAAAAACTAATGACGATGCCGGCGACGGTACAACAACAGCTACACTTCTCGCTCAGGCTCTTGTAAGAGAGGGTATGAAGAATGTAGCCGCTGGTGCTAATCCGATGACTGTTAAAAAGGGCATTGAGGGCGCAGTTGATGCAGCTGTAAAGGCTGTCAAGGAGCGTTCTCAGGCAGTTAAAAATAATGACGACATTGCTCGTGTTGCCACAGTTTCCGCAGCAGACGAATATATCGGCAAGCTCATTGCCGAGGCTATGGAAAAGGTCAGCGCAGACGGTGTTATCACCATTGAGGAGTCAAAGACAGCAGACACTACCTGCGAGGTAGTAGAGGGTATGCAGTTCGACAGAGGATACATTTCACCTTATATGGTTACTGATACCGACAAGATGGAGGCTGTTATCGACGATGCAATGCTTCTTATCACTGATAAGAAAATCAGCGTAATTCAAGACATTCTTCCGCTTCTTGAGAGTGTTCTCAAGGCAGGCAAAAAACTTGTTATCATCGCCGAGGATGTTGAGGGCGAGGCTCTCCAAACTATCCTTCTTAACAAACTTAGAGGCACATTTACTTGTGTATGCGTAAAGGCTCCGGGATTTGGCGACAGAAGAAAGGATATGCTCCAGGATATCGCCACTCTTACAGGCGGTCAGGTTATTACATCTGACCTTGGTCTTGAACTTAAAGATACTACTATGGCTATGCTCGGTGAGGCTCGTCAGGTTAAGGTT
>URJF01000100.1 GCA_900548085.1 uncultured Oscillospiraceae bacterium
TAGCAGGATTACAAGATGCTGTTAGAAAAGGAGAATACGACATGTACGGAAGAATAATCTCTCTTCCAGTATTCACCGATGATGATTTCACCGCTGTTGTACTTAGCTTTCATTGCTTCAATGAGTTTGTCTGCGTGTGGTACAGTGAATGTAAGTTCAATAGCTGCAACACCGCCTGCGATACAAGCGTCTGTGATTTTTTCTGCCTGTTCGATAGATGTAGCTCTAACTACTGCTACGATACCGACTTCTTGAATTTTTGATAATGTTTCAATTTTATTAGCCATAATATATTATCTCCTTATTATATTATCTCTGTACTCTTGCGCCGGCACCGTTAACTTTTGCCTCAACCTCTTTGAGTGAAGCCATAGAGGTGTCGCCCGGTGTTGTCATAGCCAAAGCACCGTGTACTACGCCGTAGTTTACTGCCTTTTGCGGATCCTCAAATGTCATAAGACCATAGATAAGGCCTGATGCAAAGCTGTCACCGCCGCCGACTCTGTCGAGAATCTCCAGACCCGGATATTCTAATGAGTTGTAGATTTTTCCGTCAGCCCAGCAAATTGCTTTCCAATCGTTTACTGTGGCAGTCTTTACGGTACGGAGTGTTGTAGCAATTACCTTAAAGTTAGGATAAGCCTTTGTTACGGTCTCAATCATCTTGTAGTAGCCGTTCATATTCAGCTCCTTAAGGTCTGCGTCATTACCTTCTACCTCAAAACCGAGCGAAGCAGTGAAGTCTTCCTCGTTGCCAATCATAACATCTACATATTTTGCAATTTCTTTGTTTACCTCTTGAGCTTTTGCTTGACCGCCGATGCCCTTCCAAAGTGACGGACGGTAGTTAAGGTCGTAAGATACGATTGTGCCGTACTCCTTAGCTTTTTTTACAGCCTCGATTACAGTCTCTGCGGCTGTCTCGCTCAGTGCGGCATAGATACCGCCGGTGTGGAGCCAACGAACACCGAGAGTGCCGAAAATGTAGTCCCAGTCAAAGTCGCCCGGCTTGATTTGTGATGCAGCGGTGTTGCCACGGTCGGAGGCACCTACAGCACCTCTGATACCAAATCCGCGCTCTGTGAAGTTGAGACCGTTTCTTACTGTTCTGCCGATTCCGTCATATGGTACCCATTTGATGAGAGATGTGTCCACACCGCCCTGAAGAATAAGGTCCTCCATAAGATAACCGATTTCGTTTTCGGCAAAAGCGGTAACGACAGATGTTTTCAGTCCGAAGCAGCGACGCAAGCCTCTCGCTACATTATATTCTCCGCCGCCTTCCCAAGCTCGAAAAGAGCGTGCAGTCTTTATTCTGCCCTCGCCCGGGTCGAGTCTGAGCATAATTTCGCCTAATGAAATTTCATCAAAAGCACATTCTTCTTTTGGTCTTAGATTTAAGTTCATAGTGTCCTCCATATTAAAAATTAAAATATTTTATTGCATTGTTGTATGATATGCCCTGTACGATTTCTTTCAGCACATCAGAGTCATCGGCATACCAGCCGTCATCAACCCATCTGCCAAGCAGTCTGCACATTATTCTGCGGAAATATTCGTGTCTGCCGTAAGAGGTGAACGAACGGGAATCTGTTTCCATTCCTATGAATTTGCCGAGCACGCCGAGATTGCCCAAAGATTTCATTTGGGCGGTCATGCCGTCCATTGTGTCCAGGAACCACCATGCAGGGCCGTATTGCACCTTGCTGTCAGCCTCCGTTCCCTGGAAGTTGCCCAACATAGTTGCCAGTACGGTGTTGTCTTTGTCATTTAGGTTGAACAGAATTGTTTTTGGCAGGTTGTTTTCGCTGTCAAGTGCATCCAAAAATCTCGAAAGGTTTTTGGCAATCTCCTTGTCTCCTACAGAGTCAAAGCCTGTGTCTGCACCGAGCTTTGCGAACATACGGCTGTTGTTATTACGTATAGCGCCGATATGCACTTCCATAGCCCAGCCCAGCTGATGATATTTTTTGCCTAAAGCTATGATAATCGGCGTTTTGTACTTATCGCTTTCACAGTCGGTGATTTTTTCGCCGTTCATAGCCTTTTTGAATATTTTATTTACTTCCTCGTCATCGGCGGGTGAGTACGGTACATATTCAAATGCTTGGTCGGATACCTTACAGCCTACGCTGTCAAAGTAATCGCATCTCTTTTCGAGTGCGGATATTACATCGGTGTAAGACTCGATTTTTGTTTCGGCAGCATTTTCTAATGCTTTTATATATTCGCCGAATCCGTCAGCCTGAATATTCAGCGCCTTGTCCGGTCTGAAGGATGGCAGTACGCTGCAATTGAAGTCCTTTACTTCTTTCAGCAGTTTATGATACTTCAGATCGTCTATCGGATCATCGGTGGTGCATACATATTTTACATTTGATTTCGTGATAAGAGTTTGCGGTCTGAAATCTCCGTTTTTGATTACATCGTTGGCTCTGTCGTATATTTCTGCCGCAGTCTTTTTGTTAAGCGGTGTGTTTATACCGAAGTATCTCTGCAACTCAATGTGAGCCCAGTGGTACAGCGGATTGCCGATACAATACTGAAGTGTCTCGCCGAATTTGACGAACTTTTCTTTAGGCGAGGCATCGCCTGTGCAGTATTTTTCGTCCACGCCGCAGGAACGCATGGCCCTCCACTTGTAGTGGTCACCCGACAGCCACAGCTGACTGATGTCCGATGGCTGCTCGTTTTCGTATATTTCTTTTGGACTGAGATGGCAGTGATAGTCACAAATAGGCATATTTTCCGCATAGTCGTGGAATAGCTTTTTTGCTGTATCAGTGTCAAGTAAAAAGTCCTTGTCCATAAATTTTTTCATACTTGGCCCCCGGTTTGTTTATTTTCGACTATATTATATACCTACTTTATATCTATTTCAATAGTAAAATCGTCCCTGTTTTAACAAAAAATTTATCAGATATTCATAAATATTGTTTGACTAAAAAATATCTTTGGTATATGATTAAAATATACTAAATGAAAAGGAGATTTTACTATGATTTGTCCAAATTGCGGAAGAGAAGTAAACGAGGGCGAGACCTGCATATGCGGAGTCGGTGAGACAACCCCTCTTAACACTCCCGAGCAGGATACAACCAATGCAGGCAAAGACTCCCAAAGCGAGCCTACATACACTAATTCTAATCCTAATCCTAATCCAAATACATATTATCAGTCACCACAGCAGCCTAATCCGAATTATTACAACCCTAACGGCGGACAGCAGTATTATAATCCCGGTATGGTTTATGTTCAAAAGGCAAGAACCGATTATCCGGAGGGCTATAAGATTAAGAAAAAGTATGTAGCTGTTATCCTTGCTTTTACTTTCGGTTGGCTGGGTATCCATAATTTTTATCTTGGCAATAAAACAAAAGCTATCGTACAAGTCCTTCTCGGCACTGTAGGTGCAATTTTTGTCGGCGTCGGCACTTTGGCGGCTGCCATTTGGGCTATCGTTGAGGGCATTCTTTTGCTTACAGAGAGCGTTGACTCTGACGGCGACGGATTCAAAATCCAAACAATAGACGAGGCTATCAACGCCGGCAAAAAGAACGAATAATTATATGTAAATGTAGCACAAAAAAACAGTCGTTTTTTTGTGCTTTATTTTTGTTGAATTTGGTGCCTATTTATTGTAAAATAAATAAAAAGGAGCGAAATTTATGGACAATATATACACAATTACAAGTGAAAAAAGCGACAGAGTGTTTATTCATGTTATGAAAGGACACTTCATCTCTTCAAACAATCATATTAACTACTATATCGGTACATCGGACATTAAGCATAATCATAATGTATCTGTTGATGCCGCTATGATTTTGGCTGAGTATTATAACACTAACGGTATAGATGTAGACACCGTGCTGTGCCTTTATGAGACGCAGTCCTTAGGTGCGTATCTTGCTCATGAACTCAGCAGACCCAATATGATGCAACCTAATCCTGACGGTTCCATCTACATTGTAGGCTCAGAATATGACGCCGCAGGCAACCTTATTTTCAGAGATAATCTGCGCCGTATGATTAATGACAAGAATGTTGTTATCCTCATTTCATGTATAACCAGCGGTCGTACAGTAGAGCGTGCTATGGAGAGCGTTTCGTATTACGGCGGCAATACAGTAGGTATTTCCAGTGCATTCAGTGCAAAGGATGAGATAGGCGGAGTAAAGGTCAATACCATATTCAATACAGATGATGTTGTAGATTATGTATCATACCCTGCACACGATTGTCCTCTTTGCAAAGAGGGCCTACCGGTAGACGCCATTTCTAACGGCTACGGCTACTCAAAATTATGATTATAACCACTTGACAAATTTTCTCGATTTGTTATAATGTATTTACTGAAAATTTAACAGTACCCAATAAAGACTGTGAAGCAGAAAAAGATTTTTTGTTTTTATTCCAGAGAATCGGCGGTAGGTGTGAGCCGATATGAGACAAATTATGTATAACTCTCTGTGGAGTCGCTGTCCTGAACAGATATTCATAGGGGCAGACGTGTGGCGGCGTTATTCGCTGTGGCATTGATAGATGCTAAAGGGCAGCTTATGCTGTCGAAGTAGGGTGGTACCGCGTGATAATTACGCCCCTATACTTATTGTGTAGGGGCTTTTGTTATGCTCCTACAAAAGCGAAAGGAGATTTTTATTATGAAACAGGGCTACAAAAAGTATATCCCATTCAAACCGATTGACATTCCGGACCGTACATGGCCCAATAACACCATCACAAAAGCGCCTATATGGTGCTCCGTTGACCTTAGAGACGGTAATCAGGCATTGGTTGATCCGATGAATTTGGAAGAAAAACTCGAATACTTTAAGACTTTGGTCGATATTGGCTTTAAAGAAATTGAGGTAGGCTTCCCGTCTGCCAGTGAGACAGAGTATGAGATTTTGAGAACTCTTATTGACGGAAATTATATTCCGGATGATGTTACCATTCAGGTTCTTGTTCAGGCTCGTCCGCATCTTATCAAAAAGACATTTGAGGCTATTGACGGCGCTAAGAATGTTATCGTTCATTTTTATAACTCTACCTCCACACTTCAGCGTAAGGTTGTGTTCAAAACAGATATGGACGGCGTTATTGACATTGCAGTCAAGGGCGCAAAGCTGATTTATGACTTGACCGAGGAAGAAAAGAAAAAGAATCCGGACATGAATATTAGGTTCGAATATTCTCCCGAATCCTTTACCGGCACTGAAATGGACAATGCGGTAGAGATTTGCCGTCGTGTTATGGAAGAACTCCATATTACTAAGGAAAATCCGATTATACTCAATCTGCCATCCACGGTAGAGTGCTCTACTCCTAACGGTTATGCAGACCAAATAGAATATTTTTGCAGACATTTGCCTAATCGTGATGCAGCAATTATTTCCCTCCACCCACACAATGACAGAGGAGAG